>CAXAVQ010000063.1:0-10387 GCA_963971985.1 uncultured bacterium | reverse complement strand
CCAACGCTGTCCATGCACCGACCTCGCCCGCCAGCCGTCGCGCAGCGACCAGCAGCAGCGCGGACGAGCAAGCGATCGATGCGACCTTGAAGCTAACGAGACTCGTCGGACCGGCATCGATCACCGCGCGGGCGATCGGATTCGCCTCGCCGCTGCCATCGCCGAAGACAACCATGTCTGCGAGCGGACCGTTCAAGCCGTCGCCGAGTAACTTCCAGTCATTTCCATCCCACTGAGCAATGTAAGGAATGCGCTTTCCCCCAACGAATCCAAACTCTCCTCCGGTGTATATGTGCTCGGTCTGACCCGAATGAAAGTGCTCTGCAGCCAGCACTTCTCGGTTCCCCCCGGGGATGACAGTCGGCACGAGTTCGGTTTGCAGGCCTGCTGGCGGATCACTTGCGTGGGCGGTAAGCGAAACAAGCAGCGTGGGGATACCGACGGAGATCGGCGACTTCACTTTGACAAATGTGTTCAAAGCATTGTTCCCGTCGTGGGATCGGCGATTGGACCTCTATCGCACGGGCTAGCCGGAACTGACCCGCGGAGATCATGCGGCCCAGGGGTACGCGTCGCTGCATTTCAGCGTAGTTGTTTCTAATCCGCGATCAAGAGCCTTGCTGTTGCTACAGAAAGTCCTCAAGAACCTGCAGTTGGTTCTGTACGGCGTTCGAGTCCTCCGAGAAACCGGCTTTTCGCAGGTCCGTGAGGCGATCTTCGATCAACCGTTGCGCAGCCTGCAAATTACCCAAGTTCTCATGGGCGGATGCCAGGCGATTGCTTACACGGATGGTTGCCGCGTTTTCACCGCCCTCGGCGATCAGGTAGCTCGCGAGGGTGATCTCGAGGATGCGCTGTGCGGCGGCGAAGTCGCCGAGTTTCTCCTGCGCACGTGCCGCGTCGGCATACGCACGCCTGACACGGAGATGACGCAGCCCATAGAGTTCAACCATCCGTGGAAGCAAGTCTTCGTACAGCTCCTCGGCTTCCTCGTTTCTATTGAGCCGGACAAGAAGCCCGGCAACTTCTTTCGTTGTGTTGACGGTGAAAGGGGCTTCTGCACCGAAGGCTTGTTCGGCCTGCGATCGGACGTTCGACATCGCTCCGAATGCATCTCGCCAGAGTTCTTCGGCCGACTCTAGCCGATCCTGTCTCCAGGCCGCATCCCCGTCGTTGATCAGTTTGAGGGCGAGGTTGTACCTCGCTTCGAGACGAACGACGTCGCCAGCTTCCCCAGCGTCGCTCGCTTCGGCCGTGCGGATGGCCTCCTCGTAGTCCGCGATCGCGGAATCCCAGTCCCTTGCGTACTTGAATGCATTTCCCCTCCTGACGAGAAGCGATGCGACACGGTTGGCATCGCCGCTCGCTTGCTCCAGCAATCGGTTGAGGATCGGTAAGGCCTCGGAGCCTTGGCCGGATCGCCAGTAGGCCGTCGACATCAACTCATCAATGGTCTCCGAAGAGATCTCCGGGTCAGGTAGCTCTTCAGTGAGCTCGTGCGCCGAGAGCAGGAGATCTAGCGCGGAGTTGTATGCACCGATTTGTGAGTAGAGACGGCCAAAAAGAACGAGCATCTGCTGTTTAACCTGCGGCGAATCAGCGAAGCGTTCATTAATCCTCTTCGCGGCGGGATCAACAAGCGATCGAATCGTCGCGGGGGTGGAATCTGCGATTTGATTCGGATCGATGGAGCCGAAGACGTCATCAATCAGAAATGACGAGGTTGCCTCGGCGATCAAGCGCTGCGCCTTCTCCGCCTCTCGAGCGGACTCTGCCTCACGCCACTGCCATGTGGTCATGAAGATTCCGATCACTAGAAGTACGGCCGCCGTTCCGATCGTGACGTAGGGACCCGGGTGCCTCCTGATGTGGCGGATGATTCGATCGCGGGTCGGTTCCGCAGCGGCCTCGACGAAGTCGCGACCGTCGAGATAGTTGCGTATGTCCTGCGCCATCGCGGCCGATGACGAGAACCGTCGTTCGGGCTCAAGGCGCAGGGCTTTGCCGCAGAGGTGCCGGACTCGCCCCCGCACACGTTGCTCAAACTCTCTTGGGCTGAGGTCTCCGCGCTGCGAGCACACCCGACGCATGGTGTCGGCATCGAGGCTGTTCAGCCGAGTCGAGAGATCGGGCCGGGGAGTGCCACGCAGCACCGCGACCACCTCATCGATCATTTTGGCGCTCAGTTCGTCCCTAGACAGGGGCAGCGTGCCGGAGAGCAGCTCATAAAGAATCACGCCGAGCGAGAAAATATCTGCCTGCTGGGTCACCTCCAGCGGCTGGTGTCCGGCCTGCTCAGGCGACATGTACTCCGGGGTGCCCATCATCTTGCCGAGATCGACGGTCAGCGTGCCGTCGGACAAGCGCACCGTTTTCTCCGCTGCCTTGGCCAGTCCAAAGTCCACGATCTTCGGTACGGCGACTGTGACCTTGCCGTCGGTCCTGCGGACCACGAGCTGCTCCTGGCGCTCGTCGAGATCCTTGGAATGCTTGTTGACCTCCGTCACGAGAATGTTGTCGGGCTTGAGGTCGCGATGAATTAGGCCGCGTAGATGAGCGTGCTGCACGCCTTCACAGATGCGCGCCATAAGCTCGAGACGCTGCGATATCGAAAGTTGATGGTCATCGCAGTACTTCGTAAGCGTCTTGCCCTCGACATACTCCATGACGAGGTACGGCACCCCTCGGATCGTGCCAGCATCGATGATCTTCGCGATGTAGTGGTGTTCAAGGAACGCCAGCGCCTGGGCCTCTGCCTCGAAACGCTTGACACTGGCCTCATCGGCGGCGTCCGGACGCAGCACCTTGACGGCCACTTGCTGGTGTGGCTTCTCACGCGAGGCGAGCCACACCTCGCCGAAACCACCTTCGCCGAGTTTCTTACGCAGCGAGAATGCTCCGATCGTGTCGCCCTTGTTCCAAGCGGAGATAGCCCGGGTGTTCCCGTGCGAACCCACGGTCGCCACTTCGCTCGGAGAGATCGTCGTCATCGTCTCGGTTGTGGTGGTTCCGAACGCCCTGTCAATATCGAGTGCGTAGGGCTCGCCGAGCCGCTCGCGCACTTGCGCGGCCGAGTGTCCTGCCATCCGTTCGAAACTCAGCACAACCGCCGTCAGCTCCTGGCCGGGAGCGAGCGCGCCGTGAGCGTCGGGGGCCGCCAGTTGCGCGGCATCATTGTAGAACTCAAGCTCAACTGGTTCGCTGCGCTGGAGACGATGTTGGGCATCGGACCGGACGAGAGCAGAAAAGGACGCGAGATTCGTAGCGGGAGAAACAAAGGCGGAGATTGATGGAGGCTCTCGGGAATCGGTCCACGCATCGTTCAGCATCTGAAGGGCGTCGCTCGCACCGTGAGGAGATCCCATATTCCGCAGCCTCCTTGATTCAGCACTGAGTCTACAGAGCTGTTGCTGAGTAACTACCCGAATGTTTCCGACAGCCACTGTTGCTGAGCGGGCATGCGAGGTCGCAATGTCGGGTTTTAGCGGGGACTAGCAATCTATGCCAGTTTGGACCGGTGGATACCACTCAGGAAGGGGTATACTCGACAGGGTCGCTGAACGCTCGGAACACTTCGAGTTCTCGTTGCGTAGGGACCCAAGGAATGTCTAGTCAGCCACGTCGAGGACATGACGATGCCAAGATCTCGCCAATCGCTTTTTGCGACCATTTGCGCCCTTGTCTGCGCGTTCAACTCGGTGCCAAACGCATACGCGCAGTTGTCGGACTTCAGCACTGAACTTCTCGAAACCGTCAGTCTGCGCTTTGACGACGGTGGCGTTCGCGATGCGGTTTACTTCGATTACGGTTCCGGCCCGCGGCTCATCGCCGCGGGGAGTTTTCAGTCTGCGGGAGGGGAAGCGATTCGCTACATCGCTGAATGGGATGGCGACCGTTGGCAGCCCTTCGGAGGGGGTGTGACAGGTCCGGTCTACGACCTGGAAGTGTTTGATGACGGCAGCGGCCCGGCTCTCTTTGTTGCGGGGAGGTTTCGGCACGCTGGCGGTCAAGTCGTGAACAGCGTCGCTCGCTGGGATGGATCCGCGTGGTCCGCTGTCGGATCGGGTTTTTCCTCTTCTGGCTGGTGCGGGAACTC
Organism: uncultured bacterium; assembly: GCA_963971985.1. Lineage (GTDB taxonomy): Bacteria > Planctomycetota > Phycisphaerae > Phycisphaerales > UBA1924 > JANSXG01. The sequence continues at coordinate 6,291 of CAXAVQ010000063.1, read as the reverse complement.
CACGTACGCCACGGTTAAGCAGCTGGAGATCGTCCCGTGGGATGATGGACTTGGATTGATGGCAGTCGGTGACATCGAAGAAGCCTCGTGCGATTCCGAGTTTCTATCCTTCGGCGTATCCGTTTGGAACGGGCAAAGCTGGGCCTCTCAAGCGAACGTTCAAACCGAGTTCGGATTCGGGGATTTGCTGACCCCAAATTGGCAGGGAATCTGCGACTGCGACTTCGACTCATTCCAAGTTGACGAATTTATCTACAGTGTCCGTTTGCACGTAGTTGCGGCCAACGGCGCAACATATTTGCTCTGGACGGGCGACTTTCAGCTCGAGGCGTTTGACGGCGATACATTCGCGACGTTCGAGGATTTCGCGGCACTGAGCCAAGGAAGTTGGTCGAGCCTCGGTGGCGGGCCACCCGTTGGGACAACGGTGTTCCTTGGCCCACTCGACTCGCCGGACCAACAGCTCCACGCCGCAGGATTCGGTGGGCTCGCCAGTTGGAACGGATCGAAGTGGTCGATCGTCCGTGATGACATCAGTTTTCGTGCTGGTGACGTCATCCCCGAAGAGCTACAGAGCGCCTACCTCATCGGTCGTCAGGGCCCTTTCGGAGATTACAGCTATGCCATGTATAGTTGGGATGGCGTTGTACTCGAAGAGGATCTTGAGCTTCCGGACCGCGGCCGTGTTGTCCGGAGAGATCTGAACTGCGGTGTTCTGTTTGCAATCGGAAATCCAGATCTCGATCTGCCACGTGGCCCGTTTGAATTTAGCGTGAGCGACAAAGAGTTTGAGCCATTTGTTCAAGAGTCAGGTTTGAGCGGCTCTGTTCGAGATGTTGCTGGCGGCCTCGTCGCTGATGACGAGCTAGTCGTTGCATTAGTTTCACATTCCTCGAGATTGAACGGCCACGAGCTTGATAGCGGACTCATTCGCTGGACAGGTTCGGACTGGGTTCCATTCTCGGAGGCCGCTTCGGGGCTGTTTGGTACTGCTGTAGATGTTGTTGACGTCGGCGCAGGTGGAGTGCTCATGGTTGGCAGGTCCTCCACAACCGCATCGGATCGACTTCTGGCCTGGGATGGGGCTAGCTGGTCGGCCGTTGGCGATGGGCTCGGCCAGAGCGGAACAAACCGCGGTATCCGTCAGATGGTGCCCTTCAGACACGGGGAAGATCAGCTTGTCTGCGTGGCGGGGACCTTTGAGGAGGTCAACGGTGAACCCGCGGAAGGATTCGCGATCTGGGACGGCTCGTCCTTCTTTCCGATTCCCGCGCCGGAAACCGATCTCTCACCCTGGACACTTCGGTTGGACGTCGCGGAGCTCAATGGGCAGCAATCGGTGGTGGCGATATACCGCGAGAACGACACGGCATTCTTCGACGGCGGAACAGGAGAAGCAAACGCATTTGTCTTTGATGGCGACGCGTGGCAAGAGGTTTTTCCCGACCTAGACATCGACTCATCGTTTTGGATCGATGATAACTACGCCGTTGCGGGAATCGGCTCGGGACCCGATTCGGGTATCTACGTGTCAGGCGTCGATTGCAGCGGCGACTCAATCATTTCCGTCGCCAAGTGGAACGGCACCGACTGGACCGAGATTCCGTTGCCTCAAGGCTCGGTTGTTTCTGATCTGTTCCTGGACTGTTCGACTCTGAGATGGCGTACAACTGCTCACCTCTGGCCGATCAATGTTGGCGGCGTAGAGAGGATCTTGGCACAGGTTGAGGTGTTCGGTGAGGCGATCGGAGTGGAGCGGATTGACTACGACCTCTTAAACGATCCAGACTTCGAATCACCGGCGGCCCAAGTCGGTGGCCTCGCGGCGGTGCCCGTTTCGTTGAGAACAACTTGGTTGTTAGTCGATGGTGTTTGGCAACGGCTTCCACTCGCCGGACTTCGCGCTGATTCACAGCGAATCAGCGGCGTTTCCTCGTACACACTGGCTGGCCGATCCGGAGCGATGATCTTCGGGGATTTTGTTTCCGCTGCCACGGGTAGAGCAGGAACTCTCGTGCACGTCACCGAGCCCCGCGACCTGCCGATTCGTTTCGCAGATTCCGGGAGCATTCTCGGGAACGGAAGCAGCAACGTCGGGGGAAGTTTCGACTCGGTCTCCGGGCCGGTGAAGCGAGCCACGTCGACCGAGGTGGAGGGTGATGGACAGACATCCAGCGGCAAGGCCCCTTCGGCGGGTCCGAGTGCGGCGCTTGCTTCAGCATCAGGAGGAGTAGCCATTCGATTGCGCGAGGACAACGCGGGTGTTGTACGTTTGGCGCTCAATGCTCGAGTCGAAGCCGTGGCATTCGGCATGCAGGGGGGCTCGGCCAACCTGACGGTGCAGACCACCAATGAGCAGTTCGACTCTGACCCGATCATCTTTGAAGTGCTCGAACAGGGAACGTTCACCGTTGTTGGAAACGATGATGCAATCGAGATCGTGGAGATCACCGGGTCGATCAACGCCGACCAAATGGCCGTGGGTACGTATGGCTTGTCTTTCAACGTCGGCGAGTTTCTCTCTGGCGGTGGGGTTGGAGTCAGCTTGGTGACATGGACCCTGGAGTTTCTTCCGGAATCGGCCGGGTGCCCCTCGGATGTGACCGGAGATGGTTCTGTCGATCTTGCGGATCTGAACCTCGTGCTCGCCGGCTTCGGCGGAACTGGCGAAGGCGATGCGACTGGGGATGGCTTGGTCGATCTCGCGGACCTCAATGTGATCCTTGCCGCTTTTGGCACAACTTGTCCGTAGACGTTGTGTCCAAGCCTATTGAATCACGCTGCCGCACTAGCTAGCGCTCGATGTCTAGCGTGACCAGCGACGAAACGACGCGTCGCAGACGAGCTCCATGCCGTCAACTTCTGCCAGCGGGAGGTACTGAGCCCACACGACCATGACTGAGGCCATGATGACCAACGCTGTCCATGCACCGACCTCGCCCGCCAGCCGTCGCGCAGCGACCAGCAGGAGTGCAGAGCACACACCGATCGAGGCCAGTTTAAAGGCCACCAGGCTCACGGGTCCGGCGTCCATGACGGCCCGGGCGATGGGGTTGGCTTCGCACATGCCTCGCGTGGCGATCTCTCGATAGGTAAGAAAGAGGTCGAGCAGGCCGAAAACCGCCGCGGTGCTCACCGCAAAGCGGACCCGGTTGGTGCGGTCTGCCAGGAAGGTCAGGGTGGTGCTGCGCATGTCGATCTCCTTCAGAGGCGTTCACCGAAGGAGCGATTGGGCGGGACGGTGTGTGACACTGGCTTGCGCGTGCTCACGAAGCACCCGCAAACGACATGAAAAAGCCCGCCGCGAAAGGGGTTCGCGGCGGGCCGGCCGGAGCATCGGGGCTCGCAGTCCAGGACTAGCTGCCCGGCTCCCGCACTCTGAAGATCTCGAGGGTGACGGGCGTTCCGTCCTCGCCCAGGTCGGCGCCCGGGGCCGACAACTGGATGGTCAGGTCGGTCTGCTCGGACTGGGGAGCGATCCGCACGACGGGATACCAGTCGAGGTAATCGTCACCCGCCACCACCGCGTCGTCGTTGAGAGCGAGCAGATCGATGTCGGTCCAGTCGTGCGCCACGGCGACGACCACGTAGCGGTATCCGGGCTCGACCGCGAGCGTCCACTGCCTCGCCGCGCCGGCAGACCGGGTGTCCAGGTCCAGATCGAGCGAGACGATCGGCTCCAACTGGTCGCGGTCAACCTCGAGGGCGGCTGACGCCAGCCCATCGAGAACGTCTGCGGGTGAGAGCGCGGTCTCTTGCAGCCGCTGGATCCAGTGGACGTCGCGTTCCCGCTGCGCATCTTCAGCACTGCCGTTGAGCAGCTCCGTGGCCAGGCGGATGTCCTGGGCGTAGTTGATACCCATCGGAGCCCGACCACCGAGCGCCATCTGCGCGGAGCTGCCGGCGCACACGATGCCGACGACCTCGCCGCGATCGTTGAACAGCGGGGAGCCGCTGGACCCGCCGACGGTTACCGCGTCGTAGTGGATCAGCAGGTTCTCACCGGCGGGGTCTTCACCGAAGAAGAAGTCCGTCGACGCGGTCACACGGCCCGACAACGCCTGCTGGCTCGGGAGGCCGGCGATGTTCTCCATCGGGTAGCCCACGTAGCCCACGGCCGGACTGGCGGCGGCGTTCGCGGAGTCGGCCAGCGGGAGCGGCGACCCAGCATCGCCGGAAACAACATCGATCAGCCCGACATCGCCGGGGAAAATCAGGTTCATCGGCACCAGCGCGTCGGCGGCATCGCCCTGGAACTGGTGGATCAGCGGCCCGCTGTTTCCGCCCCAACGCTCGTACGCGGGGTGGATCGCGAAGTCGGACGACAGGGCGATCTCGCTCCCGTCGTTGCGGCCAACGAACACCGGGGACTCGAAGAGGCCACCGATGTCGGCCATCTGCTGGAGCACATGCGCGTTTGTCGCGAGCTTGCCCTCGGCGATGACCCACCCGGTCCCGATCGGCGCGAACGTCCCCTGGCCGTCACTCACACCGAGCAGCCAGACCGAGTCCGCGGCGTCTGCCATCGCCTCGGTAAGGCGGTCGCGGGTGAGATCCTGCACCTCGGCCAGTCCGGACTTGAGGCTGGCGAGCGACCGATCAAGATCTTGGTAGTTCACGTGGAACGAGGACTCGAGTTGTTGGATCCGGTCCAGCGTGGCGTCCTTGTTGTCGCTGATCTGGGCGTACGCCAGTTCCATGGCCCGCTCGTGGCGGTTCCCGGTGTGGACCGCGAGCGCGACGGTCGCGGCGAGGATCGGGCACGCGGTCGCGGCGATGAGCAGCGCGGTGCGCCAACCGCGCGATCCGCTGGGAGGGTTGCCGCCAGACGGACGGCGTGGGGGAGGCGTGCAAGCGTGGGTGCGCGGCTCAACGAGAGAATCGGCGTTCGTCGCGACGCGGTCGAGAACGGTGCTGACGGTGCTCTGTGACATGACGGGTCCTCCTGGCTCAGGCGGGGCTCGATAGCTCCGCCGGATGACGCGTGGTAGTCCGCAGCGATCGGACTCGAGACGCACGCTCACCGGAGAAGCGAGCGAGGCGATCCGGGTGTGACAGGTTGGTGAGGTCGCGCAAAAAAGATGCTCCGTCTCGTCGATCGCTCGAACGAGTTGCCGAGACATCGTTGAACACAAAACGAACGCCCCCTCCTCGGCGGTCAAGAGCCGAAGAGGGGACGCAGGAGTGGAGACGGATTCTGTTGGCTTGGGTTAACGCGGCATCGTGGCAAGCAGGGCCCGACTCGACGCGGCGTACATGCGGGCGTCAACGAGATCCCCCCGCCGCAGCGCCCGCCACGCCATCAGCCGGTATCCGGCGGCGAGTCGCCACACTGGAGGGCGACATCGCTTGGGGCGACGGCGGGACGACATGGCGGTCTTGACTCGGATCTGACGGGTAACGGGATCGGATTGATTGAGAAGCGTCTGGGTGCTGAGGCTGGACATGACATGCTCCTTGAGGTGGTGGGTGGACACCTCAGAAGCGATCAAGCCGTGCAGTGTGTGACGCTCAGGTGGGGGCAGACGCATCATGGCCGCCCTAGCAGAGCTGGGACTACCCGTTGTCGACATCGGATCCGGCGAGCTAGAGGGACCGTAGCGGCACCGACTACGCTGCTCGATGAGTCCTACTCGTTAAAGATAGCCTCTGCATTCATTGGATATTGCGGTTGAAGCCCAGCAAGCCCGGGGGCGGAATTCACATGCTCTCCAATGAACGACTCGGGCATGTTCAGGCCGTGTGTGACCTGAGCATGATTAAGCCGCGGAGCCAGTGCGTGGCAGTACGATGCCCCTATGGACGACGAGGGAATCATCGAGCAGTGGGAAGAGCGTCGACGGGTGCAGATGGATGAGGCCGCCGTCAAAGCGGCATCGATCTTCCGCCGCTGGGGCATCACGCCTGGCTCCGACTACGGATCGATCCGAGCCCCGACACCATGACGCTCTATGTGACAGGTATACGCTCAGAGACCTGTGCGTATGTGATCGCACTGGCACTTGCTGCGGCCATGCCAGAAGACCTCTGCAAGACAGGCCTGAATCACTTCGAGGATCAGCCAAGCGATTTCAGTGTGCTCGCGTGCAGTTCTTGGAGTGATCTCCAGACATTCTGCAACCGGCCTCTCGGTCTCAGAGTATCGGTTCGGAAGGCAATCCATGAGTTTATTGAGATTCTGCCGTGACGATCGGTGCGTTATGTTGCTTGTCTAACAGATGCCCACTTCTGACTCCTCACAGCACGACGAAACCGGAGACATGCGCGACACGATCGGTCGGATCGCGCACG
>CAXAVQ010000062.1:0-10390 GCA_963971985.1 uncultured bacterium | reverse complement strand
TGGCGTGGACCGGGTCACCGGCCGGAAGGACGCTTCTGCACGCGATCGGCTCCAAACTGCTCTGGGGTGGGCTGATCCTGCTCGGGCTGGCGTGGGCGTATAAGGTATGGGCTTGGCCGACGCTCGGATGACGGAACATCCTTCGTCAGCGGGCGTCTGACCCGTGGCAGGGATTCTCGGCGCGGTTCGTACAGGAAGGTCTGATGGTGCGACGGATGTTCAAACTGGGGTTGGCGCTCGCGCTTGGCGGTCTGGTGATCGCACAGAGCGGCTGCATTGTCGGCGCGGCGATCGGCGGCATGGCGGCGAGCTACGAGTCCACCGGCGAGTCGATGGTCTTCGCCGAGTACCAGGGCCTGACGGACAAGACCTACGCGGTGATCGTGACCGCCCCCCGCTCGATCCAAGGCGAGTATCCGCGTCTGGTCAGTTCGCTGACCAACGCGATCGGGGCCCGACTTGCCGGGGCGAACGAAGACGTTCTGGCGCTGGGGTTCGTGCCGGGTCCGCGTGTGCTCGAGTTCCAGTACACCACACCGCAGTGGACGGCCTGGTCGTATGAGGAGCTACTGGACCATTTCCAGGTTGACCGACTGATCGTTGTGGATCTCTTCGAGTTCCGTCTTCGCGAACCGGGTAACCGCTATGTCTGGGACGGCCAGATCGCGAGCCGGGTCGGCGTCGTCGAGGCGGAGACGGGGTCTCCCAACGAGTTTATGTTCGTGCGAGACCTTCGCATCCGTTACCCGGACGACGGCGGGTACACCGCCGCCGATTACACGCAGGCGCACGTCGAGGCGTCGCTCAAGGACCGCTTCGCAAACCGCGTGTCGTGGCTTTTCTATGACCATATGGAACCGAACCGGATCCGCTATTGATTTTCTCCAGAGGGGTGTTCGTGACGCTGAACCGACTGATTGCCGTGTCTCTGTTCCTCGGTCTGGCTGTCTGTGCGGGTTGCAACGTTGTCGCGCCGGTCGCGATGGCCATCGAGGGACCGCCGCGTGTTCCCGCGGTGTTCGAACTCGATCCGGAGCGTCCGACGGTGATATTCATCGACGATCGTCACAACGTGCTCCCGAAGCGATCGTTGCGGACGGAGATGGCTCGTGTGACCGAGCAGGTCTTGCTCGGGAGCGAGCTGATTCTGCCCGGCAACCTGATCGATCACAAGGCTGCTCTGCGGACCGCGTCGCGTGAGTTACCCGACGAGCCGATGTCCGTTGTCGAGGTGGGGCGTCGGATCGGCGCGGAAGTGGTGATCTATCTCAGCTTTGACAATTTCGTCATTACGCGTGACAGAGTGTCGGTGCATCCGCTGTGCAGCGGGAACCTCGTGATCTACGACGCCGTTGAGAACACTCAACTGTTCCCTGCTGCTGGTGAGTATGCGCTGCGCACTTCCTTGCCCCCGAAAACCACGCCGCTGCAGTCTATGGGCCTCGCCGAGCGATCCGAGGTTGAGCGCGAGCTCGCGGCGGGTGTCGGGCTGAGGCTCGCGCGCCTGTTCTTCGAGTACGAACTCGATCGTGACCTCACGAACTGATCGGGCGTCGATGGCTCGTGAAGCGTTCCACGTCCTCGATTGCGATTCCCCGCTGTTCGACTGGCCGGTGCTCCGTGCTCTCGAGGCGTCGGGGCAGTTGTTGCTGGTTCTCGGGCCGGAACGGGCTCGGCGGTACGCCCTCTCGGTCGCGCCAGGGCTAGCTGTCCTCGGTGCCGCATCGGCACCGGGATGGTCCGTCCGGTCGAAGGCCATGGCGCTCCGACGCACGCTCACGTCGCAGGACGGCACACCGCGGTTCGCGTTGACCTGGGGTGATCATGCCCGGGATGTCGTCGCCAGGGCAGGCATCGCGAACGCGGTGCCGGTCCCGCAGGCGCTGTGGAACCCGGCACCGATCCAGGGGGGGACGCACACCGATTGGCCCGACCGCGCATCGGCCCGTCGCGCTCTTGGGCTGTCTGACGACGATCTGCTTATTGCCGGTTTCGGTCCGCGACGTCGTACCGACGCGTTTCGGATCGCGCATATCGCCGGCGTGCTCTCCTACGCGGGTCGTCGGGTGACGGTCGCGCTGCCCTCCGACGCGGTGGGACTCGACCGTGCACGACGGCTTCTCGAGCGTCACGAACACGCTTGGCGCGTGGTTGTGTCGGATGGCTCGGGTTTCGACATGCTCCCCGCGGCCGACGTCGCGGTGTGTCTGCTGAACGACGCGGGACGCCCGCTCGACGATGCCGAGTCGGCGACTATCGAGTCCAAAGCCGAGTGGTGCCGCGCCTTCGGTGTGCAAGTCGTTCGGCCAACCGCTGGAACGGGCCGGGCGTCAGACCTCGCAACGGCTCGAGCGGTGCGCGACGCGGTGTCCGCCGGAGGAACAGCGCCGAGCTTCGACCCGGAGCGTTTTTCGGGGTGGCGTCGGGCGGTTGAGGAACTGGCGACCGGAGAACTGCGGTCCGCCTGAATCAGGGCGTTGCGCGCTCGGTGATCGTCAGGTTGACGCTGGTGCGCTCGGCGCTGATGACCTCGACGCCCCTCGGGAGCGGGCTGAGCTGGCCCTCGCGTCGGACGAACCACGAAATCTCTTTGCTGCCGACCCGGCTGAGCATCTCGTTGGCGTCGAGCGAGACGACGGCGATGAGCGGTGTCTCGCTGGAAGCGATGCGCGACACGGCCTCGCGCGGGCCGCGGATCCGCACGCGAACCACCGTCTGGTTCGACGCGAGTTCGACCGACCACTGCTCGCTGACCGATGGCGGAACGACGATCCAGACCGGGACGGACGCGAGATCCTCTTCGGCAGCGGTGCTCTCGACCGCGAACTGCACCGTGGCGCGCCCGCTGCTGACCAGTTCGACGTCGCGCAGCTGTCGGGCGAAATTGTTGAGTGACAGGGAGACGCTGCGACTGGTCTGCACGCCCTCGGCGACGCCGCTGAGCTGCGACTCGGGGACGACCGCGAGCACCGAGATCGCCTCTCTGGTGGAGGGTGTCAGTGCCGCCGGGATGCGAACCGTAGCCTGATCCGGTTCGACGATCGGTTCGCCGGCGATATCGAGCCCGCTGATGATGGGGCGGACCGGCACTTCAATGGTCTCCAGTCGCACGTATTCCACCGCGACTCGTGCGGGGGTCGCCGCGGTGACCTTGACTCCGAGGCCCTGGAGCTGGTCGCTGCTGGCCAGCACAGAAGCGAGGTCAACCTGGTACACACCGTCGACGAGCGGGAAGGACATCTCGGTCGGGCGGAGCTCGACGACCGTGCCCAGTGCGCGACGGGCGGCTTCGATGCCGACCTGCGACCCGGTGAGTTCGAGCGTGGCGGCGCCCTCGAACGAATCGGCAACGCGCACGCGCAGCAGCCCGCGATTCGCTTCGCTGACCACGAACTGGACGCGGACGGCCTCGGTGCGCGTCGTGAGGCTCTCGCCCTCGGCGAACAGCCAGACGACGGCGGTGACCACGCTCACGATCAGGATCATCCGGATGCGCTCAGCCATGCGTGTGCTCCGGAGAGGGGGTCATGCCCGCGGCTTTGTGCTCGGATTCGGACTTCGACGCCTTGGCGGTATCGGGCGGAGCGACCTGCTCCTCGGGCTCACCGCTCAAACCACCCTCGACCTCGGCGTCGTCCTCGGCTTCGCTCGAGCGCGTCGGGTTCTTGGCCAGTCGGGTGATGAGTTCGGTCCGGAGTTCTTCAGGTTTGAGCCAGCGCTTGAGTTCCTGGCCGTCGGCGATGCTCACCGCGCCGGTTTCTTCGGACACCACGATGATGATCGCGTCGGAGACCTTGGCCAGGCCGACGGCGGCACGGTGTCGGGTGCCCAGGTGCGGGTCGCGCATTTCGCCCGGTTCCGCGAGCGGGAACTGGACCCCGGCCGCGACGATGCGGGTGCCCCGGATAACCACGCCCATGTCGTGCAGCGCGGTGTTGGGGTGGAAGATGGTCGTGAGCAGTTTCGGCGAGATTTCGGAGTTCAGCAGGGTGCCGCTGTCGGCCATCTCGCGCAGGCCGACGCTCCGCTCGATGGCCATGATCGCGCCGAACTTGCTCTTGCTGAGGAAGGTGGTCGCGTCGACGATCGCGTCGACCACGGGGCGGACCTCGGTTGCTGCACCGCGAAAGAAAGGGTTTTCACCGAGGCGGATGAGGGCGCGTCGGAGTTCGGGCTGGAAGATCACCAGCAGCGCGAACGCGCCGAGGCCAAGGAGCTTGTCGTAGAGGGAAGAGAGACGCGGGAGCACGCCGCTCTGCTCGAGGATGCGGAAACCGAGCGACGACACGATCAGGAGCACCAGCACGCCCTTGAACGCGCCGGCGGCGCGGGTGCCGCGCACGAAGCGGTAGCCGAGGTAGACCAGCGCCCAGATGATCGCCACCTCGATCACTACTTCCCACAGGTTGTAGTCGAGCAGGCGGTCGAGCAGTTGTCGCACTGCGCTGGGGATCAACGGTATGCTCCGGTCTGGCGGGGTCGGACGTCCCGATAAGCAGGGACTTCCGTCAGGGTGAGTATATCGGCAGGAACCGCGATTTCCCGCGATCTTGGGGTGTATTGGACACGTTGACTGGATTGCTATGGGCTTCAAGATCGTCCGATTCGAAAGCACGCCGAACCCCAACGCGCTCAAGTGCGTCCTCGATCGCCCGATCACCGATCGGCCCAAGAGTTACCTGAACGCCGAAGCCGCCAAGGGGCAGCCGCTGGCCGAGCCGTTTTTTGAACTCGGGGGCATCCGCAACATCCTGATCAACGGCGACTGGATCAGTGTCAACAAACTCGACGACGCGAGTTGGACGACGCTCAAGCCTCGTCTCCGAGCGGTGCTGCGCGATCTCGACACCGGGTCCACGAACGATGACTGAACCCACGCGGGCACCGATCGTCGAGCACGGTGCGCTGGCGGACGCTCTCGCCGGATGGTTCGCCGAGCACGCTCGAGATCTGCCGTGGCGAGCCGTCGATCCGTCGACCGGCAGACGCGATCCGTACCGGTCGCTGGTCAGCGAGATCATGCTCCAGCAGACGCAGGTCAGTCGCGTGCTGGAGAAGTTCGAGCCGTTCATCGAGCGGTTCCCGACGGTCGAGGCCCTCGCATCGGCCGATGAGCAGGAGGTGCTGGCATCGTGGTCGGGCCTCGGGTACTACCGCCGGGCGCGTCTTCTCCACGGCGCCGCCAAACAGATCGTCGACGAGCACAGTGGTGCCGTGCCACAGGACGAGGCGTTGCTGCAGGGCATCACCGGTATCGGGCGTTACACCGCGGGGGCCATCGCTTCGATCGTCTTCGATCGACCGGCGCCGATCGTGGACGGCAACGTGAGCCGTGTGTTCATGCGACTCCGCGCCGACGAGCGGCCACCGACCGACAAAGAGGCCGTCCGTGAGAATTGGGACGACGCGAAACAGCTCGTTGAAGCAGCCGAATCGCCGGCGCGAACCAACGAGGGGCTGATGGAGCTCGGGGCGCTCGTCTGCACGCCAAAGACCCCGCGTTGCGACGCGTGCCCGCTCCGCGCGCACTGTCGTGGCGCGACCCTGGGCGTTCAGGACCGGGTCCCGGTACCCAAGGCCGCGGCAAAACGGTCCGTGGTCTACCACACGGCGGTCGTGGTGCGAGACGAAGCGGGGCGTCTGCTGATCGAGCGACGCCCGGATCGGGGCCTGTGGGCGTCCATGTGGCAGGCACCGACGTCGGAGTCGGTCAGCGCCCAGCCCCGCCCCTCGACGGTGCTGAAACGGCTCGGCCTGGTCGGTCGGGCGATCCGGCGAGGCGAGTTCGTTCACATCACGAGCCATCGGGAGGTGCGTTTCCGGGTCTACGACGCGCATCCCGGCACTGATACTGGCATGTTCAACCCGGAGAGTACGGCCCTGATTGCCCTGTCGGAAATGGATGATTATCCGCTGGCGAATCCGCACCGGAAAATCCTGCTCGGCGGGGCCTAATTGGCGGTTCGGACCGACGGAATTGCTCGCATTCATGGCGGCTTTCCGGTAGACTCCGGGACTTGCCCGGCTTGGCCGGCCGGGTCTGTGTGCGCGCGTTGCGCTGCGGAGCACCTCACATCAGAGGCGCCTTGAAGACTGTTCGAACCCCGGCGCGGCTCGCGTCGGGTGCGCCGTCCGCCCCCCTGTGCGGTCGGCGCAGGTCGTGCTTGGGCTGAAGCGCGAACGGGCCTGTGACACATGATCGACGAGAACCTGATCGCTTCACTCGGACTCGCGGAAGACGAAACGCGGACCATGCTCATGGACGCGTACGGCGAGACCGTCGCCGAGGGCGATATGGATTCGCTGCTTACCGATGCGCTCGGTGAACTCAAGAGCGACCAAATCCTGACCGGACGCGTCATCGGCATGGCCGGCGACGACGTGGTCATCGATGTGGGCCTCAAGTCCGAGGGCCTCATCAACAAGAACGAATTCGACGACATCGGCGCCATCAAGCCCGGCGACGAAGTCCAGGTCCTCCTCGAGGACCTCGAGGGCGAGTCGGGGCTGATCCAACTGTCCAAGCGCAAGGCCGACCGCCTCATCAACTGGCGGCGCATCATCGAGACCACCAAGGAAGGCGACGTCGTCCAGGGCAAGGTCATGCGTCAGATCAAGGGCGGCCTGCTCGTTGACATCGGCGTGCCGGTCTTCCTCCCCGCCTCTCAAGTCGACATCCGTCGCCCCGGCGACATCCGCGAGTTCATCGGTCGCGAGGTCCGCGCCGAGATCCTCAAGATCGACGAAGAGCGCCGCAACATCGTCATCTCCCGCCGCAAGCTCATCGAGACCGAGCGCGAGACCTCGAAGAAGCGTCTTCTCGAGCGCATCAGCGAGGGCGACATCGTCAAGGGTGTCGTCAAGAACATCGCCGACTTCGGCGCGTTCATCGACCTCGGCGGCATCGACGGCCTCCTGCACATCACCGACATGTCGTGGGGCCGGATCAACCACCCGTCCGAGATGCTCCGCATCGACGACGAGGTCGAGGTCAAGATCCTCAACATCGACTACGACAAGGAAAAGATCGCGCTCGGCCTGAAGCAGAAGGAAGCTTCGCCGTGGGAAGAGATCGAGGGCAAGTACCCGATCAACTCCCGCGTCAAGGGCGAGGTGGTCAACCTCATGTCGTACGGCGCGTTCGTCCGTCTCGAAGACGGCATCGAGGGCCTCGTGCACATCTCCGAGATGTCCTGGACCCGGCGCATCAACCACCCGTCCGAGATGGTCAACGTCGGTGACGAGGTCGAGGTCGTCGTGCTCGACATCGACAAGAACAAGCAGGAGATCTCGCTCGGCATGAAGCAGACCGAGGTCAACCCCTGGGAGCTCGTCGCCGAGAAGTACCCCCCCGGCACCGTCATCGAGGGCACCGTTCGCAACCTCGCGAACTACGGCGCCTTCATCGAGATCGAGCCCGGCATCGACGGCCTGCTCCACGTCTCCGACATCAGCTGGACCAAGAAGGTCTCCCACCCCAACGAGGTCTACCAGAAGGGCGACACCGTCCAGTGCGTCGTCCTCGAAGTGGACCAGGAGAAGCAGCGCGTCGCCCTCGGCGTCAAGCAGCTCTCCGAGGACCCGTGGGTCGAGGCCATCCCCAGCGCCTACAAGCCGGGCATGGTCGTTCGCGGCAAGATCACCAAGATCACCAACTTCGGCGTCTTCGTCGAACTGGAAGACGATCTCGAAGGCCTGCTGCACATCTCCGAGCTCGCCGACCAGAAGGTCGAGAACCCGCACGACGTGGTTCAGGCCGGCGAAGAGGTGGACGTGAAAATCCTTCGCGTCGACATCTCCGATCGCAAGATCGGCCTGTCGCTGAAGCGTGCTCAGTGGGGCGCTGCCGAAGAGGCCCGTGCCGAACGCGAAGAGTCGAAGTCGCAGACCGGCGCTCCGACCCGCGGTGGCATGGACGAGCACGGCGCCATGGGCTCGGACAAGATCCAGTTCTGATGCCGACCGGCTGACCCAACGTGACAAGGCCCGGAGCGATCCGGGCCTTTTTCATGGGCCGATATGTGTGAGTTCTGAGGGACTCACGACCGAGGACTCCCGGTGCGAGCGAACGTCACGCTCCGCCAGGCGTCCTACGATTGAGATTGCAAAGCCGCGGTTATCGGCTTACATCATGGTCAGGAACGCGAGGGCCGTGAGCAGGAGGATCCGCTTGCGGTTTTCGTTGAGGTTGAACACCATTCCAGCAGCATTGACAACAGCCATTTTGAACACCTTTCAGACGGGTCTTCGCTTGTCGCAACACTTGTTTCAACGCCCGTGCCGGAATCCGGAGTCAGGCTCCAAACCCCGCTCACGCACTCAGAACGCGTTCTTTGCGTCCGATAGCCGCTGGTGGGCTGGGTTCGGGTTGAACAGCGCGTTGCAAAAACGCAACACCTCGCGTGGTGCTTTGGCCTCCTGTGCCGTGGGTGAAGATGGGCAGCGCATCCGTTCGGCTGCCGTGGGCGGCGACTTTTCCGTCCGCTGGTTCGGCGTCGTGCTGGGCGTGATCTGCACGCTCCTGCTCGCGCCGGTGCCCCGATCGCTGGCCGATCGGCCGAGCGCTGAGGACACCTTCGGAGTATATCAGCAGGTCTCCTCCTGGCTGCGTGACCAGTCGCTCCCGAAGCGCGAAGCGCCGCGCGAGGAGCGCGCGATCGACCCCGAGAACTGCGCCGGCACCGCGATCGTGCTCCGGTTATCCGGACGCGTCATCGGTCGCGGCGAACACGTCGGCGAGGGAGGCATGAGCGTCTGGTTCGCCGCCACCGACGCGTGGGAAGAGGCCTCCCCGAAACTCACCGACGGCCTGCCCAACGATGCGCTCTACGAGGACCGGCTCGAGGAACGCCTCGATCGCATGACCATCGATATCCAACTCGCCGGACCGCTCGTGCCGCTCCCCGCCGAGACCTTCAGCTCCGCTGCGGCGCTGATCAACCCCGGTCGTCAGGGCGCCGCCGCCCGGAGCGGCGGCGTGTTTGGCGCGGTCTTCCCGGGCACGATCCTCAGTTTTCCCAGCGGCGTCGATGCCGGGTTCGACCCCAGCGAACGCGCCCTGCGCGTCGCCACGACCCGACTCGGCCTGCCACCGGTTGATCTCGACATCCTGCGCCGGTCCGACGAGGTCGCTCTGTACCGCTTCGACGTCAGGCATCTCGCGCAGACCAAGCCCGGCGTCCCACCCACCTTTCTGACCCGTGGCGGTCGCCTGGTCAGCGAGGCCGCCGTGACAGGGACCAACCTCCGCGCCGCAGCCGACGAGGCGGCCGAGTTCCTGATCGGGCTCGAGTGGCCGGGCGAAGAGCCCTTCGGCATGCTCGGTGATTATCTGGCCACCGCCGACCGCTACGAGCCCTACATCGCGCCTCCCCGCCAGCAGGCCACCGTCGCCTTCGCGCTCAACCGCTACGCCAGTATCGACGGCACCGCCCCGGCGCGCGCCCAGCACGCCTCCGCGTACGCAGCCAACCTGCTCACCGACCTCACGCGCGTCGCGGGCGAGGAGGTCGACCCGCGCACCGACCCCGTCGCGCTGGCGACGTGGCTGCTCGCGTGGGCACACCTCGAGGACACGCCCGGAGGGCTCGACCCGAGCCAGACCGACGCCCTGAGCGATTTCGCGGCCTCAGCGCTCACTCTGTTGATTACTGAGGACGCCACCGCGTCGTTCGGGCAACTCGGCCCCGGCGCACTCGCCCTCCGCGCCTTCGCCCTCGCCAAGGCCGGCGACCAACTCGACACCGAGGACGCCGACAAGGCTCTGTCGCTCGCTCGTGAGGACGTTCGTCGCCTGTTCCGCGAACTCCCCGCTCCCCAACTCGTGACCGCGATGCCGTGGCTCGGCTGGGCCGAACTCGAACTCGCGTCAGGCGAGGACTCGGTTCCCGCGGCGGTCGGCCTGCGTGAGATGCGCGACATCATCTGGGATTTCCAGGTCGACCCGATCTCTGCGGGCGCTCAGGACGCGGACTTCGTCGGGGGCATCGTCTTCTCGCGAGGCTCCACCCAACTCCCGACCTGGCAGTCGCTCCGCCCGATTGCCTTCGTCGCCACCATGCTCGGCGACTCACGCCTGACGGATCGGGAGGAGGTGCTCGTGGAGATCCTGCCGCTGACCCGCGCGATGCGATTTGTCATGCAACTCAGCGCCAGCGAGGCCGAAGCGCATATGTATCCCGAGCCCGAAAGAGCCATCGGCGGCCTGCGCCTGGCGGTGTGGGACCAGACGATCTCGGTGGACGCCACGAGTCTGGGACTGGTGGCGATCTGCGAGATGCTGGATTCCCTGAGCGAACGCTCCGGTCGCTGAAACCCTCTGCGAAGGGCTCAGCCGCCGCCGACGAGGGTGACCAGTTCGACCCGGTCGCCCTCAGCGAGCGCGTGCTCA
>CAXAVQ010000061.1:0-10437 GCA_963971985.1 uncultured bacterium | reverse complement strand
GTCGTCGACGGCGACCTCGGCATGGCCAACGCCGATGTCCTCTGCGGCGTGCGCCCGCGCGGACACCTCGGACACGTCATCGCCGGCGTCAAGTCGCTCGACGACATCACCCTGCGCACTTCCGGCGGCTTCGATCTCGTCCCCGGCGGCTCCGGCATCGCCCGCCTCGCCGACCTGACCGTCCACGAACGCGCGATCCTCTTCCGCGCGCTCAACCGCATGCAGTCCGACAGCGAACTGCTGCTCGTGGATTGCGGCGCCGGCATCGGTCCCAAGGTCCAGATGTTCATCGACGCCGCGGACCTGACCCTTGTCGTCACAACACCGGAACCGACCGCCATCACAGACGCGTACAGCCTCATCAAGTGCGTCGTCGCGCGTCGGGACCGTGCCGTTTCAGAAGGTGCACAGGCCGTATCCGGCGACCTCGCCGTGCTCGTCAACATGGCTTACGACGAACGCGAGGCCATCGCCATCCAGACCCGGATCGCATCGGTCGCCCAGAAGTTCCTCGGAACCGATCTGGCCAGCGCAGGCTTCGTCCGACGCGACCGCGCCGTGTTCAACGCCGTGCGCGCCCGCAAACCCTTCGCGGTCTTCGACCCCAAGTCGCTCGCCACCCGCGACACCCAGGCCATCAGCGAATTCATCGCCAGGCTCACGCTCTCGCCCCAACGCCTCGAACGGCGCCGCCGAGGGCTGGGCCGACTGCTCCGGCGCAACTGACTTTTTCCCACGCTCCCCTGAAGCCGATCGCAAAACGCGTCGATCAAGTCCTCACGGGATCGTTCACTCTGTTTCTTGAAGGGCCGATAGCAACGTGGACAGCCGCGCCCCGACCCGAATCATCGCAAGCTGCTTCGCACTCAGTGCGTTCGCGATCGCCCTGATCGCCGGCCTCAACGCCGACCGATCAGCCTCGGCGATCCTCTCGACCGCAGTTTTTGCGCTCGTCGTTTGCTACATCTTGGGCCTCATCATCGCGTCGATGGCAAATGTCGCGGTCAGCGAGCGTATCGATCAACTCAAGGCCGAGAAACCAATCCCGACGTACGACGACCAACCAAAGACCCCGCAGTCTCCCCACCCACCCGAGCAGGCATCGCAGGCCGCATAAACCTGTCGCGATTCTTGCGCATTTTTGTTTGTGGCGAGCAAGGCGTTTGGTATAGTCCGATACACCGCTGCCCAAGGATGGGCGCCGGCGTAAACGCCGCGAGGCCACAAGGTCAAGGAGAAGACCGTGCCAGCAACCAAGACGAAAAAGGGTTCGCCCGTCGTCGTCCCCGCAGGGGGCTCACGAAAAACCACAGCACGCAAGTCCAAGGCGGCAAAGCCAAACAAGCCGTTCGAAGAAATGGACCAGACCGAGCTGTGGACGCTCTACCAGGCGAACCCGTCTGAGGAGCTGCGCAACTTCCTCATCGTCAAGTACCGGCCGATCGTCCGTTACAACGCCGAGCGGGTGCACACACGTCTGCCCGACGAGGTCGATGTCGACGACCTCATCTCCGTCGGCGTCTTCGGACTCATGGACGCCATCGACGGTTTCGACCTCGAGCGCGGCGTGAAGTTCGAAACCTACTGCGCCCAGCGCATCCGCGGCGCCATCCTCGACGAACTTCGCTCCATGGACTGGGTCCCCCGCATCGTCCGCAGCCGCACCAGCAAGGTCGAGCGCGCCAAGGCCGCCCTCGAAGCGCAGCTCGGGCGCCCCGCCACGCAGCAGGAGATCTCCGAGAAACTCGGCGTCGACGCCGAGGAGGTCAAGAAAATCCTCAAGGACGGTCGGGCCGTCAGCATGTCCTCGCTCTCACGCGAGCGCTACCAGTCCGATGGCTCCCGCGATGTCCTCGAGATCGACGTCCTCGAAGACACCACCCAGGTCAACCCGCTCGGCGAGATCCAGCGCCGCGACCTCAAGAACCTGCTCACCAAGGGCCTCAGCCGCGCCGAACGCCTCATCGTCATACTCTACTACTACGAGGAAATGACCATGAAGGAGATCGGCGCCACCCTCGACCTCTCCGAATCCCGCGTCAGCCAGATGCACAGCTCCATCCTCGCCCGCCTCAAGGCGCAGATGCAGCACCGCGAACGCGAGTTCGACGCCGAGGAGTAAACCACCTCGTCGCAACACACTGGGTCAGCGGCCGCCTTTCTCCGGGCGGCCGCCTCTCGTTTTGGGCATACCATGCCCCGCATGCCCGAACCGACCAACAACCCGATCGAAGCCTTCATCGCCCTCGGTTCCAATCTCGGCGATCGCGAGGCCACCATCGAAGCCGCGCGGACCGCCCTCGGTCAACACCCCGAAATCGAGACCGTCCGCTGCTCGCGACTCATCGAGACCGACCCCGTTGGCCCGCCCGGGCAGGGCCCGTACCTCAACGGCGTCACACAGGTCCGCACGACCCTCAATCCCCGCGACCTTCTCGATGCCATGCTCGCCATCGAGCGCTCCCTCGGGCGCATCCGCGAAGAGTCCACCCAGCGGTGGGGGGCTCGCACCATCGACCTCGATCTCATCCTCTACGCCGATCAGATCATCGCCGAGCCCGGCCTGACCGTCCCGCACACGCACCTGCACGAACGGCGATTCGTCCTCGAGCCGCTCGTCCAGATCGCGCCGGACGCCCGGCACCCGGTCCTGAAGCTGACCGCCGCCGAGATGCTCGCGCGCCTCGAGCCCGTCAGCGAGACGCCCTGATCGAACGCACCCGTTCGAGCACATCCTTCCCAAGCAGCTCACGCAAGCGATCATCACGCCCCGCCTCGTCCGGAGATTCCAGCAGCCGTCGCACCTCCGTCGAAGACGCGTCAACCAAGGGCACATCCACGATCCGCCCCAGCCAGTCGTCGGCGCTCATCTCCGCCGTCCCGTTGGTCCAGTTCGATGCGATCCGCTTTGCAAGCGACTCCGCGCTCTCGTCATCGCCCGCTCGACGCATCACCAACGGCTCCGCCAACTCCATGATCGCCCGCGGCTCGCGCCACCGGTGCAGGCTCAGCGCCTGATCCGCCCCCATCAGCAGGCGCAGTCGCACACCCGCCGGCAGATGCTCGCGCAGCGTGTGCAGCGTCTCGACCGTGTAACTCGGTCGATCCGGCTCCTCGCGCATCCGGTCGATCTCCACGCGGCTGACCGACACCCGCTCCTCGTCAGCGAACGCCGAGCGCACGAGTTCCAGCCGCTGCTCACCATCAAAGAGCGTCTTCGATTCCTTGTGAGGCGATTGGCCCGCTGGGATCACCAGCAGCCAGTCCGCCCCGATCGCGTCCCGCGCCTCGACCGCCAGTCGCCGGTGCCCGACATGCGGCGGGTCGAAGGAGCCCCCGAAGACCACAACCGCGCGCGCCGAAGCCGGGATCGGTGGATCGGCCATCGACCTCGTCAGTGAGAAATACTCAGTATCAGTGTGCGACTCACCGGGCATACGCGGAATCTAGGCGTTCCGGAGCCCGGAGTCGAAACCGGCTCAGTACATCCAGCCGTCGTCGAGGTCGATCGGAACGCCTTGGTCCACATCGTTGTACCCAGCGAGCATGCCAGCGATATCGATGTCCGGCACCCGATCGTACAACTCGTTCAGGGTCGCTTCGATGACCCGTGCTTCGCCTTGCGGCGTGAACACGCTGTACCGGGCTTCCAGTTCACCCGCCGTGATGATCACGATCGCGTGTCGCCCCTCGAGCGTCCCGAGCACGTTCGCGTCGGTCGGCAATTGCGAGAGCATCCGATCCATCGGGTCCTCGCCACCGCCGCCGAGCACGGGCCCGTACGTTTCGCCCCGTTCGGTGCCCATCGACTCGGTCGCCGTCGACTGCGACGGGTCGATCAGGCTGGTGAGCGTGAAGAAGGCGATCAGGAACACTCCGGCCGCCAGCACTCGAATAACCGGCTTCGGAATCCGCGTGTTCAGAGTCGGGGTTGGGGTGTCCATAACCGGTTCATCGGCGGTATTTGCCCCGCCATCCGTGTTTTTTGCCCCCGGACCCCCAAACCCGTTGAGGATTCTGGCGCGATGGCTACAATGCCCGCCCCGATTCCGACGTCCAACCGGTTTACCGGACGGATCGGGTGACCGTTCCTCGCGAGCGGAAAAGAATGGCCCCATCGTCTAGTCAGGTCTAGGACATCAGGTTTTCATCCTGAAGACCGGGGTTCGAATCCCCGTGGGGTCACTTCCCAACGCACACGCGGCCCGGCTCGTCCGGGCCGCGTGTCGTTTTTGGACCGTCTTCTCCCCGTACAGACCGCTCGCATGGGGAAACCCCGTTCCCGAATCGTTCGTATGGGCGTCGGGTGTCCGTAGAATTGCAGGGTTGGCCGAACCCGCGTTGTGTTCCACGCGAAAGGACTCGTGGCGGGGGTCGCATTCCATTCGCACGATCGACGGCAGATGCACAAAAAGGACGACATCACCCAACTGCTCGATCAGGTCGCCGCCGGTGATGATCGCGCGGTCGACGTCCTGCTCCCGCTGCTCTACGAAGAACTCCGCGCCATCGCCGAGCACCACCTCCGGGCCGAGCGCCCCGACCACACCCTCCAGGCCACCGCCCTCGTCCACGAGGCGTACCTCCGAATGGTCAACCAAGACCGCGTCGTCTGGGAAAGCCGGGCTCACTTCCTCGCCATCGCGTCGCAAGCGATCCGGCGCATCCTCGTCGACGCCGCCCGCGCGCGGAACGCCCTCAAGCGAGGCGGCAATCGCAAGCGGCTGCTCCTCGACACCGGCATGCTCGCCGACGAAAACGAACACACCGATCTCGTCGCCCTCGACGACGCCCTCGCCAAGCTCCACGACCGCTACCCCGACAAGGCCCGCATCGTCGAGCTCCGCTTCTTCGGCGGGCTGACCGGCGCTGAGGTCTCGACCGTCCTCGATATCCCCAGCCGCACCGTCGATCGGCACTGGCAGTTCGCCCGCGCCTGGCTCTTCCGCGAACTCGGCGGCCAGCCCGAGGACGCGGCATGAGTGCAGGCGACGCCGAACGGATCGAACAGCTCTTCGACGAAGCAGTCGAGCTGCCCGCCGACGAGCGCGAGTCCTGGCTCCGCGAACAGTGCGACGGTGATGAGCAGCTGTTCAACGAAGTCCTAAGCCTCCTCGACGCACACCACCGCGCCTCCGGCTTCCTCGGCAAGTCCGCCCTCGAACAGTCACCCGACCTCGCCAACGCCGCCGACCCAATAGTCGGCACCCGCATCGGCCCGTACCGCGTCCTCGAGCGCATCGGCACCGGCGGCATGGGCAGCGTGTACCTCGCCGAACGCGACGACGAGACCTTCGACCGTCGCGTCGCCATCAAACTCATCCGTCGCGGCCTCAATACCGAAGAAATCCTCGCCCGCTTCGATCGCGAGCGCCGGGTCCTCGCCAACCTCGACCACCCCAACATCGCCAAACTGATCGACGGCGGCTCGCTCCCCGACGGCTCGCCGTACTTCATCATGGAACATGTCGAGGGCAAACGCCTCGACGAATACTGCGACGACAAACGCCTGACCGTCCCGCAGCGCGTCGATCTGTTCCGCACGGTCTGCGACGCCGTCGTCCACGCCCACCGCAACCTGATCGTCCACCGCGACCTCAAGCCCGCCAACATCCTCGTCACCCCGGACGGCACGGTGAAGTTGCTCGACTTTGGGGTCGCCAAGGTCCTCGAACAGGCCAACGCGGAAACCCACGACGCCACACTCACCGTCGAGCGCCGCCTCACGCCCGCGTACGCCAGCCCCGAGCAGGTCCGTGGCGACGCCGTCACTACTGCGACCGACGTCTATTCCCTCGGAGTGATCCTCTACGAACTGCTCACCGGCTGCCGCCCGTACCGCCTGCGTAGCGACTCATGGCGCGACCTCGAACGCGCCATCTGCGATGACGACCCCACACGCCCCAGCCTCGCGATCTCCAGCCCGACCACCGATCAGACCTCGACGCTGACCACCAGCGAGCTCAGCCATCTTCGCGGCGTGGACCCCGCCCGCCTGCGCAGCATGCTCTCCGGCGACGTCGAGTGGGTCGTGCTCATGGCCCTGCGCAAGGAGCCGGAGCGCCGCTACGCCACCGTCCAGCAGTTCGCCGACGACCTGCGCCGACTGCGAGAGTCGCTCCCGGTCCTCGCACGACCCGACACGCTGACGTACCGCGCGAGCCGCTTCGTCCAGCGCAACCGCTCAGGCGTCCTCGCCGCCGTGGTGCTGATCGCGGGCCTGATCGGCGCGACCGCCGTTTCGATCAACTTCGCCGTCGGCGAATCCCGCGCCCGAGCCGCCGAGGCCGAGCAGCGACAGGCCGCCGAGAACGAGCGCGACCGCGCAATCGAAGCCGAGGCGGTCGCCCAGCAGCGAGCCGAGGAACTCGAACAGGTCGCCGCGTTCCAGGCCGACCAGTTCGAACGCCTCAACATCGAACAGATGGGCCAGCGGGTCCGCGAGGCCACCATCGACGCCGCCCAGCTCGACGCCCGCCTCGCCGGCGCGGACGAGACCCAGCTCGACAACCTCCGCATCGATCTCACCGACCAACTCGGTGGCGTGAACTTCGCCAACGTCGCGCGCGAAGCCCTCGACGACGCGATATTCGAGCCCGGCCTCGCTTCTATCGAGCAGGCATTCGCCGATCAACCGCTCGTGCGAGCACGCCTCCTCCACAGCCTCGGCAGCGCGATGACCAGCGTCGGCCTCCTCGAGGACGCCATCCCCGTCCTCGAGTCCTCCGTCGCTCTCTTCCGCGAACACGCCGGGCTGGAGTCGCAGACGACGCTCGCCGCCATGAGCCAGCTCGCGAACACCTGCAACCGCCTCGGCCGGGACGACCAGGCCGAACGCGTGTACGAAGAAGTGCTCAATGCCCAGGAAAAGCTGCTCGGCCCGAACTCCCAGCGCGCCATCTCGACGCGCAACGCTCTCGGTGCCGTCGCCCAGTCACGCTCCGACACGCGCGCCGCCGAACGCCACTACACCCGGGCCCTCGAACTCGCCCGCGAGCACCTCGGTCCGACCCACGACACCACGCTCATCATCCTCAACAACCTCGCGTTCCTCATGCTCGACATGGGGCGTTTGCTCGACGCCGACCCGCTGTTCACCGAGAGCCTCGAGACCACCCGCACCCTCTACGGCCCCGAAGACGAGCGCACCATCCGCCGCGTCCACGCCATGGGCGTGCTCCGCCACCGCCAGGGAAAGGCCGACGAAGCCGAACCCATGATCCGCGAGGCCTTCGACTTCTACCGCGCGACCTTCGGCGACCGGCACCCCGACACGGTCTCCGCCATGCTCGAGCTCTCGCGTTGCCTCTTCAGCCTCCGCCGGCTCGACGAAGCCGAGACCTACGCCCGGACCGCCCTCGATATGGGGCGACGCGTGCGCGAGCGCCATCACCAGACCTTCCGAGCGCTCAGCATGCTCGGACGCATCGCCATGACCCGGCGCGACTACGAGGGCGCCACCGAGTTCGTCCGTGAGGAGATCGACCTGCGCACCGCACAGTTCGGCGCGGATCACCCCAGCACCGTGACCGCCCGAGGCAACCTCGCGATCGTGCTCCTCCGCTCCGGCAAACTCGAGGAAGCCGAAGCAGAACTCCGGGCCGTTCACGCGCAGCACGTCAAGGACCGCGGCCCCGACAACCCGACAACCCTCGCCGTGCTCAATAACCTCGCCGGCGCCCTCCGCGCGCAGGGCAAACTCGAAGAAGCCACCCGGCACTTCCGCACCGTCTACGAAGGGCGAGTCGAATACCTCGGCATCGAGCACGAGCAGGCACACCAGGCCATGCGCTACCTCGTCACCTGCCTCCGCCAGCAGGCCGATTCAGAGGCGGCCTTCGACGCACTCATCGCGCATACCGAGGCGATCGCGCAGGCAACCGGCGTGCCAGCGGTCCAATCGGCGTTCGCCCCGGACCTCGCCGTGCTCGCGTCCCAGGTCGGCGAGTTCGAACTGGCCCTCTCGCTCACGCAAGACCTCCGCGCTCAGCCGGACCTGCCCGCGTCCGCCCGGGCTACGCTCCGGTTCGTCGCCGGGGACGCCCTCGAAGGCCTCGGACGCTACGACGAAGCCGAAGCCGAGTTCCTGCGCGTCTACGACGAACTGACGACAGCCCCGAACGTGCCCAGACGCGACATCGCACGCGCCGCCAGGCGTCTCGGCCTCTTCTACGAATCCCGACACGAACAGACTGGCGAATCGTCCCACGCCGCCGAGGCCGAACGGTGGCGAGCCCGAGAGGCAGTGCTTCTGCAACCCGTGCCCGACGCGTGACCCGCCGTTTCAGGCGAGGATTCGGCTCTGGATCAGCCCGTCTGGCATCCCGCAACCCGAACGCATCGGTTTGACTATCCTTGAGGACCGCTGCCCCTCGCGGGCCCAACCCTTCATTCGTTGACCCCAAGCACGGACACCCTATGAAACTGCTCACGATTCCAGCTCTCTCGATCGCCCTCATGGCCTCCATGGCCTTCGCCCAGACCTCCACCGACAACCAGACCACCAGCGAGGACACCGACATCCAGCTCAGCCCAGAGAACTACGCCGCCGTTACCTTCCAGACCAACCGCGGCGAGATCGTCCTCCTTCTCGACAAGCAGAACGCCCCGATCTCGGTCGAGAACTTCCTGACCTACGTCAAAGACGGCCACTACGACGGCACCGTCTTCCACCGCGTCATCCCGAACTTCATGATCCAGGGCGGCGGGTTCGACGAGAACTACGCCCAGAAGGAAACCCGCGACCCGATCAAGAACGAATGGCTCAACGGCCTGAAGAACATCAGGGGCAGCATTTCCATGGCCCGCACCGCCGTGCCCGACTCCGCCACCTCGCAGTTTTTCATCAACGTCGTCGACAACGCCATCCTCGACACCGCGCGCGACGGAGCT
This sequence comes from uncultured bacterium, assembly GCA_963971985.1. GTDB lineage: Bacteria > Planctomycetota > Phycisphaerae > Phycisphaerales > UBA1924 > JANSXG01. The sequence goes on along the minus strand of CAXAVQ010000061.1, from coordinate 1,545 downwards.
GCCTACGCCGTCTTCGGGACTGTCGTCGAGGGCATGGACGTCGTCGACGCCATCCGCAACACGCCGACCGGCATGGGCAAGCTCGACGGCCGCCCCGCCCAGGACGTGCCGCAGCAAATCCAGGTCATCGAGTCGGCCGCGGTCACCGACCTCAGCGACCTCTCCGACACCGCCCTCCAGAGCGCCGCCGAGTGGAAGCAGCAGGTCGAGCAGTGGCGCGAGAAAGCCGAAGAGGCCGAGAAGGCCCGCAAGGCAGCCGCTGAAAAGGAACTCAAAGACGCCAAGGCCCTTCTCAAGGAGAAAGACGTCAACGTCGACAATCTGAAAACGACCGACTCCGGCCTGATGTACGTCGACGCCGTCGTCGGAGAAGGCGAGCAGCCGGCCTCGACCAACGCCACCGTCAGCGTCCACTACACCGGCTGGCTCACCGACGGCACCAAGTTCGACTCATCGCGCGATCGCGGCCAGCCCGCCTCGTTCCCGCTCAACCGCGTCATCCCCGGCTGGACCGAGGGCGTCTCGACCATGAACGTCGGCTCGAAGCGCTACCTCATCATCCCCAGCGACCTCGGCTACGGCCCGCGCGGCGCCGGCGGCGTCATCCCGCCCAACGCCATGCTCGTCTTCGAAGTCGAACTCCTCAGCACCCAGGGCGGCTGACGCACCAAACGAGTCGCCGTCGGGGTGGGTGGCATGGCCGCCCTCCTCAGGCGGCTATGCGAATCGCAGAACACCGCGAAGCACGCTCAAACCCGTTTGAGCGTGCTGTCTTTTTTGCCTACGCAGCTCGCGGCCCCGCGATCAACGCCAGCCCCTCGACCAGCGACCGCGCGAGTTCGGCAGGCGCCGCCGGCCGAGTCAGCATCCGATCGGTGCCCAGCGGCTGCTCGTCCCCGCGCGAACCGATCACGATCATCCGCGCATCCGGACACGCCGCCTTCAGCGCACCGACCAGCCCCGCGCCGCACAGCGCCGGGACGTGCAGCGACACCACGATCGCGTCCGGCTGCAACTGCTCGGCCATCCGCTTCCCGCTCACCCCGTCGTGCGCTTCGAAGCATTCCCAGTGCAGGTGCGAACAGGCAAGCCTCGCCGTGGCACGCGCCAGACACGAATCATCGATCACGAGCACCCGTTGCATGGCCGAGTCTCCTTCTGACGCGAGCCCGGTCCCAACGAACCGTGACAACGCGACCCCAGCGCTATCGGGCGTTCCAAAGCCCGCCATCAGCACCGCGACACCACGATCGAGCACGCGCAACCCCTTCCGGGGGCACGTCAGCCGTTTCCGCGCAGTTTCCGCGCGTTCCAGCCCTCCCGACCCGCCTCAGGCGTACACCTCGAGCATCACCCGGCGCGTCGGCTTCACCTGCTTGTGGATCATCCGCCGGTCCCAGTTATCGATGTCCGCCAGCGCCTCACGCTCCGTCTGCAGGTACTGCTCCAGCGCATCGCCCGTCAGGCTCTTGGCGAGCTGCTGGAAGATCCCCAGTTCCATCCCCGCCACGCCGCAGATGTAAATCAGGTTCTTCACGCCCACCA
>CAXAVQ010000060.1:0-10527 GCA_963971985.1 uncultured bacterium | reverse complement strand
TCGGGCGGCATGAAGCGCCGCGTCCTGATCGCCAAGGCGCTCTGCCACGAGCCTCGCGTTCTCTTTCTCGACGAGCCGACGGCGGGGGTCGACCCGCATTCGCGGAACGCGATCCTCGAACTGGTGCGCGAGCTCGGCGACGAGGGCAAGGCGGTGGTGTACTCCACGCACTACATGGAAGAGGCGCAGCGGATCAGCGACCGGGTGGCGATCCTCGACCACGGGCGGGTGATGGCGACGGGCTCGGTGGATGAGCTGATCAGCGCGCACGGCGGGCACACGCGGGTGCGGCGCGACTCTCCGGCTGGGACGGACGTCGTGCAGACCGAGGACCCGCTGTCGACGCTCGCGGGGATGCTGGCCGAGCCGGAGACGCTCGCGATCCACGTGGACCGGCCTGACCTCGAGGCGGTGTTTCTGAATCTGACGGGCAGGAGCCTGCGCGACACATGAGGCCTGTGCTGACCATCGCGATCAAGGACCTGCGCCTGATGCTCCGGGATCGGCCGGGATTGCTGTTCACGGTGCTGTTCCCGCTGCTGTTCGGGCTGTTCTTCGGGGCGATCTACGCCGACAGCGCGAGCGGCGATCAACGTCCGCTGGCCGTCGCGCTGAGTGTCGAGCCGACCGACGAGCCGAGTTGGGCGGATGACTTCGCTCGGGCGGTCGAGGCGAACCCGAGACTGGAGGTCCGGCGTTTTTCCGGCCCGGAGGCGACCGAGGCGGCGCTGCGGGGCGGTTCGGTGGTGGCGGAACTGCGTTTGCCCGAAGGGTTTGGTGCCTGGTTCGAGTCGGTCGGCGTGCCGGAGAGCGGGGCGCCCGTTCTGCGATTCGGACCTGGCGTGCTCGCCGAGACCGAACTGCTTCGAGGGCTCGTCACGGGGACGCTGTACGAGACGCTGCTGCGTTCGTTCAGCGAGGAGAACGCGAGCGAGCGAAGGCGTCGGGCGCTACTCGATCTCGCGGCGGAGTCGTCTACTCCGGCTTCGGAGGCCCTGCGCCTGCGCGCGGCGGCGGCGGCGATCCAGTCGATGCGGGCGAACGCTGGGACGTCGGAGGAAGAACCGCGCTTCGCGATCGAGGTCGACACCGGCTCGCTCCAGGCGCAGGCCGGACGACCGCGAAACTCGTTCGCGATCACCTTCCCGCAGGCGATCATGTGGGCGGTGCTCGGGTGCGCCGCGACGTTCGCGGTGAGTCTGGTCGGGGAGCGGGCATCTGGCACGCTGACGCGTCTGCGCCTGATGCCGATCGGTTCGGCGCAGATCCTCGCGGGCAAGGGGCTGGCCTGCGCATCGGTTTCGTTCTGCGTGGCGCTGGCGTTCGTCGGGCTCGGTCACGCGTTTTTCGGCGTGCGCCCGGTGTCGTACCCGTTGCTGCTGCTGGCGCTGGTGTGCGTGAGTTTCGCCTTCGCCGGGCTGATGATGCTGCTGGCGGTGCTCGGGAAGTCGAAGACCTCGCCGGGTCAACTCGCGTGGGGGGTGATCCTCATCATGGCGATCACCGGTGGCGGGATGCTGCCGCTGTTCTTCATGCCCGACTGGCTGCTCTCGATCAGCCACCTCAGCCCGGTGAAGTGGGGGATCTTCGCGATCGAGTCTGGTATATGGCGCGAGACGACGCCAGGTGAGGTTGTGCTCTCGCTGGGCGTTCTCGTGGGGATCGGTGCCTTCGGATTCGTGGTCGGGGCGAAGGCGTTTGTGTTGAGCGAGCGCCTGGCCAACGGCTGATCGAAGCACCTGCTCGTGGAGATCTGCTCTTGGTCCGGCATGCGCTGCACGTAAATCGTCATAAAGAGGTGAGAATTTATACTTGCGTGATCAGCATGAGGGGCCTTTTACCTGGGGTTCATGGATCGGCGGGACCCTGTTCGTATCGTCTGGCTGATTCACGTCGGAGTGCCACAGGTATTCCGATGCAACCCCCGTGCGGACGCAGGCGTTGGATGCGCTTCGGGTCGCGTACGGCGGAGCCACCTGCCATGTCCATCAGCATCACCGACACGATCGACCGGATGACCTCCGGCGAGATCCGAGTGCTCCAACTGCTCTCTAAGCGCCCTCTCGACGTCTGGCCGGCGGTCGCGATCGTTCGGGAGTTTCCATTCACGCCGGACCACGACCTGACGCTTGTCGTCGGTTCGTTGATGGAAAAGGGGCTGGTTCTGGTCCAGAAGACCGGTCCGGCCGAGCGTCACATGGGTTCGTCGGGGCTGGCCCTGACGGCGGAGGGGGTTCGGGTGGGTTTCATGCTTGCGCGCGAGCGTCTGGCGCAGGACCCCGCGGCGTGCGACGGTGAGGAGCGGCTCACTCCGCGCGATCCGTCCGCGCGCAGGAGTGAACCGATGATTCCCATGAGGACGGGTCGGCCACGGTGAGTTCTATCGCGGCCTGCACCTCGCAGGCGATGGCGCAGCGTACGTGCTCAGTGACGTGAACGGAGCGCACCCAGCACCGGTGGCGGTTCTGCACGCGTGCGGAGGTCCAACTCGGCGACGGCGCGCCGATGTGGATCTGATTCGGCATCAGGTGCAACCCGAGGCCGAGGCACTTGAGGGCCGCTTCCTTGCGCGTCCACAGGTCCATGAAGCGCCCGCTCGAGGGATGCGCATCCCAATCGGATCGCTCCGCGTCGGTGAGTGTGTCGCGGAGGAGTGTGTCGGTCGGGATTTCACCGTCGTCGCACTCGAGATCCAGTCCGACCTGCCGGCCGATGCACCAGACAAGGCCTGACGCCCCGTCCGTGGAGCTCGTGCTCCAGTTCAGGTGCCGGTCTTCGGGGAGGTGCGGCTTGCCGCGATCGGTCCGCGGTATTGCGCCGGCGCGGGACGGATCGTGGCCCTTTGACCTGAGGAGCCGGTCTCGGAGCCAGTGTGTATACCGGCGCGCCTCCGTTCGGACCCCGGCGTCGGTCACGATGGAGCATGTCGCGATTTCGGTGACGGCTGGTGAAGCGCTCACGGGTTCACACCCACTGCGCGGAGCCGTGCTGCGGCTTCGGCGACCGCTCGGGATCCGGTGGTGAGCATGTCCAGGTGCGGGACGTCGACGTCCACGGTACGGATCGGTCTCGAGGCGTAGGGGGCGAGGCCGTTGGTTGCACGGTGTCGCAACGGCCGGATCCGTTTCGCTGACGGGGCGGACTGCACAAGGCAGAGGTCGGTCGACAGGGTGGGAACGTTCCATGCCTGGAAGGCGCGTCGGATGTTTCTCCAGAGTTCACGCTTGCGCTGCGGATCGTCGGAGGGGTTCCGTGCGTCCGCAGGGGGCCGCGTTTCGGGATGCGAGATCCTGGATCTGATGGTTTCCCAGACCAGCCCGTTCCGGAGTTGGGCGTTGAGTTTGGCCAGAACGAGTGGCGCTGAACGGACCAGGAAGGGCGGGGCGTAGGCGTCGATCAGGATTGTGCTGCCCACGCGGACGCCCCTGCGTGCGAGGTCGTCGGCGACCCCTATCGCGATCAGTCCTCCGAGCGAGTAGCCCACGATCTCGACCGGCTGGTCGCTGCTCTCGCTCATGGCGATGTCCGCGGCCCTGCGCACAAGCGCATCGATGACCTCGGGGGTGGTGCTGTCGACGCTGAGCGACTCGGCCATGCTGAACAGATCGAAGCCGATCATCCGATTGAGGTCCGTGGCGCTGCGCGAGTAGTGCGACCAGAACGCGTGCAGGTCGATCGCGCGACCGGATGATCCCGGGAACCCGAGAAGGGTTGTGCCGGACTTTCTTTCGGGCAGTCGGAAGTGCGAGTATGGGCGTTCCGGATCGCCTCTGACCCAGCGCGTAAGGTTCGTGAACGTCGGCTCGATCAGGAACTCTCCGACGTGCAGTTTCAACCCGGTTCGGTCGTGGATCGCGGCACCGAGTTTCATGGCCTTGAGAGAACTGCCTCCGTGCGCGAGGAAGTCGTCGTCGGGACGAGGAGCGGTGCCGAGCTCGCTTTGCCAGAGCGAGCGCAGCACCTCGATCGTTCTCGCGTTGAGCTGGCAGGTCTCGGAGTCGCTGCTCACCCACGGTTCGGTCCGGGACAACGGCACCGAGCGTTCGTTCGATGGGAACGGGGGGGCGGCCTCGCCGGCTCCGATCGCCCGCTCCAGTGTCGCGGCGAACTGCTTCAGTTCAGACTCGGAGACGGCATCGCGCGAGGCCTCGAGCCAGACCCGAGTGTTTTCGTTGCGTCGCTCGACGTGGAGGGCGATGGCGAATCGGGCGGCCAACTGGGGAACGTCGATGGGGGTGAGCGTGTGCTCGTCGCACTCGACTGCCGCGCGATCCATGAGGCGGTACGTGAAGCCGAATCGGGTCAGGTGCGACGCGGCGGACGGGTCCTTCGCACGCACCAGTTCGACGACCTCCTCGATCGGGAGCACGGACTCCGTTTGCGCGTCACGGATCTGCTGGTGGACCGTCAGGAAGCGGGATTTCTCGTGGTGCGCCGTATCGATCAAACGCATATCCAGACAGCAGCCGACCACATCGCGCAACTCGGGTCGCACGCGTTTGGAGATCGGTGTGAGGACGAATCGACCGGGCGGTCCGAAGGTCTCCTCGAGGGCTTGGCCGTAGAACGCGAGGGCGACCGCGACGGGGCTGGTCTGAGTGCGTGCGGAGACGGCGTCGATCTGTTCTGCGATGGCGTTGCTCGCGTGAACGGGAAACTCCCTGGTGAGGATCGCTCTCGATCGCGCCTCCGGGAGCGGGTGTCGCCCGGGAGGGAGGCTGAGGACGAGCGATGCGACGCGGGCGGCTTCGTCGTGATCGAGCCAGTCCTGCTCGCAGCGGGTGAAGTACTCGTACTGCTGCTTCGGCGCGGGGACTTGTCCGTTCAGGTGACTGCAGAACTCGTTGTGCAACAGGCCGACAGCCCATTCGTCGACCGCCGAGTGGAGGAACGTCGCCACAACGAGCGAGCCGCCGGCCGGGAGTTGCCAGTGGTGGAGGCGCGCGGGCATGGCGTGGGCGGGGATCGGCACTCCGACCCGATCGAGGGCGTCATCCGGGATGCCGTTGGTCGTGTCGCAGGGACGATCGAGTCGGCCTTCGTCGACGAACCAGCGCTCCGAACGAGGGTCGGCGTCAGACAGGGTGAATCCGGTCGAGCCCAGCTGCACCTTCGTCCGCAGCGCGCTGTGGCTTTCGATGATCGTGTTCCAGATCTGTTTGAGACGACGCGACTCGATCGCGGGTCGGACGATCCACGCCTGATGGACGAGCATGGAGCGGCCTGTCGGATCGCGTTCGCTCTCTAGGGTCGCCAGTCTGCGGATCTGTCCGACGAGCGGATCGGCTACGGACGGGGTGTGCTCTGCGGGTGCGTGATGGTCGTTTCGCGTGCCGATCCGATCCGCGACCGAGCGCAGGTCCGGGAGCGTGAGGATCTCTGCCGGCGAGTCCCGTGCGCCGAGCGAATCGTACAAGTCCGCCGAGAGTCGCATCGCGAGGAGCGAGTGGCCGCCGAGATGGCAGAAATTCGAGACCATCCCGAACTGTCCGGCCACGGGTAACCGGCGTCGGACCAGGTCGAGCAGTCGCTCCTCCGTGGCGTTACGCGGCGCGGATGTGTCGGAGTGGGCTTCGGCCCTGATCGCGATGGTTTCACGCAGCGCGTTCCGGTCTATTTTTCCGGTGGCGCTCCGAGGCATTTCGTTCAGCTCGATGAGCACATTCGGCACCATGTTCCGCGGCAAGTGCGATGATAGGAACTCGCGGAGCTCGCCCTCATCGAGTGCGCCCGCAGGGCTGTAGAAGCCGACGAGGTACCGGTCAGCGATTTCGGTCTCGGCGACCAGTACCGCGGCCTGTCGCACACCCGGGCAATTGAAGAGCGTGTTCTCAACCTCCTCCGGCTCCACCCGATGGCCACGGATCTTTACCTGCCTGTCGATGCGTCCCTGGTACGTGATCGTGTCGCTGGGCGATCGGGACACCAAGTCCCCGGTGCGGTACCACCGGGTTCCCGTCCGGTCCGTGATGAAGCGTTCGTCGGTGAGGTCCTTCCGGCCGAGGTAGCCGAGGGCGAGGCCTTCGCCGCCGACGAGGAGTTCGCCTTCCTGAGTGCCCGGGTTGTCGAAGTCGCCGGGGGGTGTGATCTTGGCGGTGGTGCCGCGGATGGAGGTGCCGATCGGGATCCGGTCGGAGGCGAGGTCGGCTTCGCTGACGTCGTGGCAGAGGCTGAAGGTGGTGTTCTCGGTGGGGCCGTAGCAATGGATGAGACGGACGTTCGGGCAGGCGTGGGCGAAATCGCGGAAGTGCTTGACGCTTTCGCGCTCGCCGCCGGTCGTGAGCTGCTTGAGGTTCCCGAGGGCCGCGCAATCGTGGTCGACGAGGGAGTTGAACAGCGCGGTGGTGATGAAGTAGCTGTCGATGCGTTTGTCGCGCAGGTAGCGGGCGAGGTCGTCGAGGGCCGGGAACGGGTTCTCCTGGATCACGCACGTGCCGCCGTTGAGGAGCGGGCCCCAGATCTCGAGCGTCGACGCGTCGAAGGCGATCGCGCTGGCGACGGCCCAGCGCATGCCGGGACTCATCTCCGCGAAGTTTGCGTCGACGACGAGGCGCACCACCGCTCGGTGTGGCACGACGACTCCCTTTGGCTCGCCGGTCGAACCGCTGGTGTACATCACGTACGCCGGCGCTTCCGGGTCGGCTGCTGGTCGAGGGGGTTGTCCGGTCGCGTCGGGGTCCGACACAGCCCGCTCGAGTGCGCCGCCGGGGTCGATTGCGCGATACCCCTTTGGGAGTTCGTACTTCCTGTTCACCACGCCGCAACTCGCGTTGAGGGGGCGGAGCATGGCCTCCTGGCGGGGCGCGGGGCTGTCGCGATCGATGGGCGCATAAGCTGCTCCACAGCGGAGTACGCCGAGGATGCCGACGATGAACTCCGCCGAGCGGTTGGTCAGCAGCGGGACGAAGCAGCCGGGTCCGACTCCGGCGTCGATCAGTTCCGACGCGAGGAGTCCTGACGCGTTGCTGAGTTGTCGGTACGTGAGAGAGACCGCGTCTGTCTCGATCGCTTGGGCGTCAGGAAACTGATCGACGATCTCTTCGAACCGACTCAGGATGGTGTATGGCGGCGACATAGCGTCAACTGAGTAGATTCGGGAATCTTGGCAGCCTCCCTTGACTGCAACCGCTTAATGTACCTCGGCGGGATTGGACGAGAAGATCATATTCGGCAAACCCCGCACTCTGGTCGGGCATTGAGCGAGCGGCGAATCGGTTTCACCCGAACGCGCCCGGTTCGTAGCCCGGTCCATCGTGCCTGGGTGAGGATTTCCATCGGCGCGCCGGTTTCGGTACGATAGGACATGCCCACTTTGGAAAACCCCGTCCAGGTCGGATCTCCCATTTCCCGTTCTCCCCTGACTTCGGTGCCTCCTCAGGCACTCGGGGCTTCTCCCGGTGGAGTCGGATCGTCGCTGTCTGAGAGCGGCAGTTCGTTGCTTGAGGCGATCGCGGGAGGCGCGGGCCAGAGCAACACCGAGACCGAGTTCTACTCGCCGATGCCCGAAGGCTACCGGCGGGGCCAGCACAAGTACGTCGTCGTCTTGGGGACGGTGATGTCTGGTCTGGGCAAGGGGATCTTCGCCTCATCGATGGCGAAACTGCTCAAGGACAAGGGCCTGACGGTCGCCCCGATCAAGATGGAGGGGTACCTCAACATCGACTCGGGCACGCTGAACCCGTTCCGGCACGGCGAGGTGTTCGTGCTCGACGACGGCACCGAGTGCGACATGGATCTGGGCACCTACGAGCGGATGCTCGACCAGAACCTGTCGGCACGGAACTTCGTGACGTCGGGGCAGATCTTCCGGGATATCCTCGATCGCGAGCGCCACGGCGGTTATCTGGGACGCGATGTCCAGATGATCCCCCACGTGACCGGCGAGGTGAAGCGTCGCCTGCGCGAACTGGCGATGTACGGCGACGGGAAGCGTCCGGCGGATGTGATCTTTGTCGAGGTCGGTGGCACGGTCGGCGACTACGAGAACGGGTTCTACATCGAGGCCCTGCGTCAGTTGGCGTTCGAGGAGGGGCCGGACTCGGTCTGCTTCGTGGCGTTGACCTACATCATCGAGCCGCCGGCGCTCGGCGAGCAGAAGTCCAAGGCGGCGCAGCTGGGCGTGAAGCGGGTGATGGAGGCGGGAATCCAGCCGGACATCATCGCGTGCCGGTCGGAGAACCCGATCCAGCCGGGCGTGGCCCAGAAGATCGCGATGTTCACGAACACGCCGCTGCGCCGGGTGTTCTCGATGCACGACCGCAAGAGCATTTATTCGATCCCCGAGGCGATGCGTCAGGAGGGGCTGGATCGCGAGATCCTGTCGCTGCTGAACCTGCACGACCGGGTGGATCTGGCTCACGAGGACCGGGCCCGCGAGCGTTGGATGAACTATGTCCGCAAATTGACCTCGGTGAAGAGCCGGCACCTGAAGATCGGTATCAGCGGGAAGTACGCCTCGCTGCGCGATGCCTATGCCTCGATCGAGAAATCGGTCGAGCACTGCGGCACGCAACTCAACACCGAGATCGACCTGCGCTGGATCGATGCGTCGGAGATCACCGACGACAACGCGTCGTCGAAGCTCGCCGATCTGGACGCGGTGATCGTGCCCGGCGGGTTCGGGTCGCGTGGCGTCGAGGGCAAGATCTCGTGCGTTCGTCATTGCCGGGAGTCGGGCGTGCCGTATCTGGGCATCTGCCTCGGGTTCCAGGTGGCGGTCATCGAGTTCGCGCGGAACGTGATGGGGCTGGTCGAGGCCAACTCGACCGAGTTTGACCCGCACACGGCGGATCCGGTGATCTGCGAACTGCCGGGCCAGCGCGAGATCGAGCAGATGGGCGGCACGATGCGCCTGGGTGGTCAGGACGTGCTGATCCGCGAGGGCACGCTGATGTGGGAGCTCTTCGGGAAGAAGGACACCGCCCGCCAGCGGTTCCGCCACCGCTACGAGGTGAACCCCTCGTACATCGAGCGGATTGAGGCGGCCGGGCTGATCTTCTCCGGTCGTCACCCGAAGCAGCCGGTCATGCAGGGCCTCGAGATCCCCCGTCCGGGGACCGAGGAAGCGAAGGTCGGCAAGGGGCGGTCGCACCCGTTCTTTGTGGCGGGCCAGTTCCACCCGGAACTGACCGGTCGCCCGCTGCGTCCCCAGCCGCTGTTCCTCGGGCTGGTGGATGCCGCCCTGCAGCGGAAGTACGGCGAGAACAGCACCAGTCGCGAGCACGCGAAGAGTCAGTCCTGAGCCGGGATCGGCGTTTGATCAGGTGACGAGGGCCGGGATCAGCGGTATACTCGTCGCCCGCCTTCGGCCAGAACGGCGGAGATCACAGGGCGAGGTAGCTCAGCTGGCTAGAGCGCTGGATTCATAACCCGGAGGTCGGGAGTTCAAGTCTCCCCCTCGCCACTTTGGATGCTCCCCGGTTTTCCGGGGAGTTGTCTTTTTTGGGCTGCCCGATCGAGCCGTGGAACGCCAGCAAGTATGGCGGATCCGCGTCGAACGTGGAAACATGGTCATCCGTTACTGCCGATCTTCGCTCGCGGGGTGAACCGGTGGTCCGATAGAGGAGTAGTATCAACGGCCGGCGTCCGTACGCTGGCGCTCTCCCCCTCTCGCCGGCCCATTCCGGGGCCCGACGGAGCCGCATTGAACGAAGTTCATCCCTCAACGTGCTCATCCGATGAGCAATCCCCGCCCACCCATGCGGCGGTCCACGGACAACCCTCACTCGCCGTACGCGTCGCGACGCTCGTGACCATCCTGCTCCCGTTCGTCGGGCTGGCCGGCGGTATCCTGCTCATCTGGCCGTTTGGTTTCGGCTGGGAGTCTCCGGCCCTGCTTCTGGTGATGTACGTGCTCACCGGTTTCGGTGTGACCATCGGGTATCACCGCCTGTTCACGCACCGCTCGTTCGAGACAGGGCCGGTGATGACCGCTGTCCTCGCCGTGCTCGGCTCGATGGCGGTCGAGGGCCCGGTCCTGAACTGGGTCGCGACGCATCGCAAGCATCACCAGCACAGCGACCATGACGACGATCCGCACTCGCCTCATACGCACGGCGGCGGGCTCTGGAACTTCTGCAAGGGGCTGGTCCACGCCCATTTCGGCTGGATGCTCAGTTCACGCAACACCCCGGACATCCCGCGGTACTCGCCGGATCTGGCGGGGAACCGGCTGGTGCGGTTCATCAGCAAGACCTTCCCGCTCTGGGTGCTCGCCGGTCTGCTCATACCCGCGGCGATCGGCGGTCTGCTAACGATGAGCTGGTCGGGCGTGCTGCTCGGGTTCGTCTGGGGCGGTCTGGTCCGGATCCTGCTGCTGCACCACGTGACGTGGAGCATCAACAGCGTGTGCCACATCTGGGGCACGCGTCCGTTCGAGAGCCACGACGAGAGCCGCAACAACGCGATCCTCGGCGTGCTGGCGTTCGGCGAGGGGTGGCACAACAACCACCACGCCTTCCCGACCTCGGCGCGACACGGCCTGCGCTGGTGGGAGTTCGATTCGAGTTATCTGGTGATCCGCGGTAT
>CAXAVQ010000059.1:0-10539 GCA_963971985.1 uncultured bacterium | reverse complement strand
TGGGTTGGACCCGCGGTCGGCTCAAGCCGCTCAAGCACTTCCGCAACGACGAGATGCTCTTCGTGTTCATTTCCCAGACGCCGATCAAGGCCGGCGAGGCGACCGAAGCCGACGCTGCTGACCTCGCGAAGGCAGTCCTCGCCTACGAGATCGCGTTTCGCGAACTCGGTGACATGGCAGGCGACGAGGACGACGACTGATCGGTCGAGAGATCGACGAATTTTGGCCGGTTTTCGCTGTGTTCATCCACAGCGATCGGGATCGGTCCGGTATTCTGTGCCCGTCCGGATGATCTGGGGCCAGCTCCGATCCACATTCCCGGGTTCACGGTGGCTTTTCACGAATTGGGCGACACGCGATGCGGATCTTGATGCTTGGGTGGGAGTTCCCGCCCTTCATCTCGGGTGGTCTCGGCACGGCCTGCTACGGCCTGACCCGGGCGTTGGACCGGCAGGGGCACGAGGGGATCTTCGTGCTCCCCCAGGCGGTCGATCGCTCGATGAGTTCGCACGTCGAACTGCTCAGCCCCGCTGCACCCTCGGCGACCTCGTCAGAGGCAGAGGTGGCTTTGCCGGGCGAGCCAAGTCCCAAACGACTCAAGCGATCGGTCGTGACGTTCGATGCCGGAGAGGGTCCGTCGGGGGTCGAATTCCGGCTCAAGGGCTTCACCAACGTCGAGTTCATGGGCATCCCCACCGAGTCCGGGATGACCTCGCCCTATCCCGGGGGCGAGTTCGGGACGCCGGGCGTGCCGACGACAGACGGTCGCCGTGTCATCTCGCTGACCGAACTGGAGCGCCTGCGCAAGGCTGGCGAGCGCCTGACCGGCGAGTACGAGATCGTCGAGGACGAGGACATGGCCGAGATCCTGGCCGCCCTCGGAACTCCGCTCGCTCACCCCACACAGCACGCTGCCCCTTCGTCGAACAGTCAGAGCGGATCCGACTACGCCGGGGATGTGTTCTCCAGCGCACGTGAATACGCCCGCCTCGTGCTCCGCCTGTGTCGCGACAAGCAGTTTGATGTCATCCACGCCCACGACTGGATGACCTACCCAGCCGGCATGGCCCTCGGGCGGGTGACCGGCAAGCCGCTCGTCGCGCACATCCACTCCACCGAGTTCGACCGGTCGGGCGAGCACGTGAACCAGCCGGGCTACGAGATCGAGCGCCGGGGCATGCACGCCGCGGCCCGGGTCATCGCGGTGAGCGCTCTGACCAAGAACATCGTCGCGCGTCGCTACGGCGTAGACGCTTCGAAGATCCGCGTGGTCTACAACGGCGTGGAGCAGGAAGAAAAGTTCGCACCCCTGCCCGAGAGCGAGATCTCGCCCAAGGACAAGATCGTTCTGTTCCTCGGGCGGATCACGATGCAGAAGGGCCCTGAGTATTTCGTCAAGGCCGCCAAGCGCGTGCTCGACAAGGTCGAGAACGTGAAGTTCATCGTGGCGGGCAACGGCGATCTGGCCCGGAAGATGATCGAGCAGGCGGCGGAACTCGGCATCGGGCACAAGGTCCTGTTCACCGGCTTCCTGCGCGGTCGCGACGTCGCGAAGGTCTTCCGGATGGCGGACTGCTACGTCATGCCCTCGGTGAGCGAGCCGTTCGGCATCGCGCCGCTGGAGGCGATGAGCCACGACACGCCCGTGATCATCTCCAAGCAATCAGGGGTGTCCGAAGTCGTCTCCCACGCCCTCAAGGTGGACTTCTGGGACACGGACCAGATGGCCAACAAGATCATCGCGGTGCTGAAGTACCCGCCCCTGAGCCAGACGCTCAAGGAGCACGGTCGGATGGAACTGCGCCGCCTCACCTGGGAAGGTGCCGCCGAGAAGTGCTGCGGGGTCTACGAGCAGGCCATCGAGACGGTCGGCGGCCGGATCGCACCGGCGATCCCGCACGCGGGCTGAACCCGCTGCGTTGCGTACGATTGGGCCGATGGCGGACAAGAACCCACAGCAGCAGAGCGGCCTCGACGGGCTGATCGAGGTCACGGACCTCGGTCGCCTGGGCTACGCAGCGGGTCTGGAGCGCCAGCGTGTAGAACACGAGCGAGTGCTCGCAAACCGCGAGAACGATGGCCGTCCGCTCGCGAGCATACTCGTCGTCGAGCACGACCCGGTGCTGACCGTGAGCAAGCGCCCGAGCGCCCGCGAGAACATCATCGTGGGTGCGGAACGGTTGGAGGCGCTGGGCATCGAGGTCCACGAGACCGATCGCGGCGGCGACATCACTTATCACGGTCCGGGGCAGGTGGTCGTCTACCCGATCGTCGATCTGAATCGAGTCGGGCTCAATTTGCACGCGTACATGCGCTTGCTCGAGGAGGCGGTGATCCGCACCTGCTCGACCTTCGGGCTGGAAGCCGGTCGCGAGGAGGGCGCGACCGGCGTGTGGGTGCCGTCACGCGTTCATCCGGGCCAAAGGGCGAAGATCTGCGCGATGGGCGTGCGAGTGCGGCGATGGGTCACGATGCACGGCCTCGCGCTGAACGTCAGCACCGATCTGAGCCACTTCGAGACCATCGTGCCGTGCGGGCTGACCGGGCGCGCGGTGACGAGTCTGCGCGCGGAACTGGGCAACGATGCGCCGTCGCAGCCGGAGGCGGCGGCCTCGGTTTGCGGGCATCTGATCGAATTGCTCTTTGGGGCCCACCAAAGCGGCCTGAGCCGTTCGGAGCGGAAGCGGTCGCAGTCAGACTAAGGCCGTTTGTGGACTATGAGCAGGTCTACGACTTCATCCTCGGCGTACTCTTTCGCCACCGCGAGCGCATCCTTCCCATCGTCGGCGATGTAATTGGCATCCGCGCCTCGATGTAGAAGCAACTCGATAACGGGGTAGTGGTTGTACAGCGCCGCGAACATCAAAAGCGTGTAGCCATTCCAACTCGGGTGAGTATGGCGGCTATCGGGATCGATCCCAAGGTCCAGAAACTTCGAGAGAAGACGCGCGTTACCCTCACCGGCAGCTTTCCATGCCGGCGTATCTCCATCCCCGTCTACCGGCGAGAGAATACAGCCCACCCGAATCAGCGCGTCGACGATCTCAACAGCATCTTCTTGGGTCGCCCAAAGCAGCGGTGTCGATCCGTCAGCATCAGCTGCGTCCGGGTCGGCCCCATGTTCGATCAGGTGCAGCGCGCAGTCCGTGCTGCTGACGGCGCTCGCGTACGTCAGGAGGTGCATATCACCAATTCGCGCGTCCGGGCTAATCCCAATGGCGAGTAGACTCGACAGAAGCTCGACATTTCCGTTGCTGATTGTAAGGGCGAGGACTTCCTGTAGCCTCTCGCTTTCAGCGACTGAGATCGAGCAACCCGATCCAAGAGTCTCGATGGCGGTCGAATATCCACTGTCCACAAGAGCACATAGCAACTCGGCAAACTCATCTGCAGGCCGCGAGCGAATCTCTATTCGATTGCTCTGCACATGTTCTCTGGCTGCGTGCTCTGAGGCTAGCCAAGGGCGATCTTGGTCCATTTGCGATGTGGCTCAAAGGGGCGGTGAGGGAGACTCAGTCCAGATTCAATTCGGCCAGCACGTCCGGCGTGATGTCCACGCCCTCGGGGTAGACGAGGATCGGGCGAGCGTTGAATTCGGCGGGCAGGGAGGCCGAGTTGAGGTTGAATTCATCGTCGGGGCGCTGGCTGGAGGCGACGTAGGGGTAGCCGAGGTCTTCTGCGACCGCCTCGGCGGCGCCGCGCGTCAATTCGTAGGCCTCCTTGAGCTGCGCGAGGGTCAGTTGCTGCAGCTGCTGCTCACGCTCCGAGCCGATCTGTTCGAGTTCCTGCATGCGCGCGCCGATGCGCTCCGCCTCGGTCTGGATGGTCGCCGGATCACCCTGGCCGCCCTGCTGGATCTGTTCCCACTGCTGGCGGAGTTCGTTGAGTTCGGCTTCGAGTTCGCGGTACTCCGTCACGATCTCCTCGAGTTTGATCGCCTCACGCGCGGGCAGGAACCGGTCGGACTCGAGCAGATCGCGCACGATCTTGTTGACCGCGCAGACCGCGATCTGATGTTCCGCCTTCTCTGACGACGCATCCTGATACACGCTGGCTCCGGCGGTGCCCGCGCGGAGGACCTGTTGTGCGGCGATCGTGCAGACGCCGGCAGTGAGGAGGCAGAGAACGATTCGGTCGAAGCGGCGCATGAGTGATCTTTCGCAGAGCGATCCGTGGATCGAGGGAAAACTGGTTCTCGGGCAGGCTGTGCCCGGTGCGATAGGATAGCCACCCCGAACCACAGCTTCAGAGAGGAGAACGATGCGAGACCCGAGACTCGACCGCCTTGCCGACGTGATCGTGGCATATTCGACCAAGGTGAAGGCGGGCGATCTGGTCGGCATCCGGTCGGATCCCATCGCCATGCCGCTGATCGAAGCCGTCTTCGAGAAGTGCCTGGCCGTAGGGGCGCACCCGTACTGGGAGGCGACGGCGGACAGTCTGGAGAACGCGTTCATGGAGCGGGCGTCGGACCAGCAACTCGCCTACCTCTCCCCGCTCCAGATGCAGTCGATCGAGGCGATGGACGTGCGGATCGTGTTCTGGGCCGAGACCAACACCAAGTCGATGAGCCGGCTCGACCCGGCACGCCAGAGCAAGCGATCGGCGGCCCGTCGCCCCTACATGAAGCGGTTCATGGAGCGAGCCGCGGCGGGGGAACTCCGCTGGTGCGGCACGCTCTTCCCGACGCAGGCCAGCGCGCAGGACGCCGAAATGTCGCTGCGCCAGTACGAAGACTTCGTCTTCAAGGCGGGGCTTCTCCATCACGACGACCCGGCGGCGTCGTGGCAGCGACTGGCCGAGCGCCAGCAGCGGGCGGTGGACTGGCTGAACCAGCGCAAAGAACTGCGCTTCCGGGCGCCCGCAGGTGACGGCCACGACGGGACGGATCTCACGGTGAGCGTGGACGGAGCTACATGGATCAACTGTTGCGGCGGGGAGAACTTCCCCGACGGCGAGGTCTTCGCCGGGCCGCAGGGTGTGGATGGGCACGTGAACTACACCTTCCCGGCGGTTCACAGCGGGCGCGAGGTGGAGGGCATCCGGCTGGCCTTCAAGGACGGGCGAGTAGTTGATGCGTCGGCCCGACGCAACGAGGAGTTCCTGATCGCCATGCTCGATCAGGACGAGGGGGCCCGGAACCTCGGCGAGATCGCCATCGGCACCAACTACTCGATCACGCAGTACACGCGGAACACGCTGTTTGACGAAAAGATCGGCGGCACGTTCCACGCCGCGGTCGGCGCGGGCTACCCCGAGAGCGGGAGCACCAACGAGAGCGGGCTGCACTGGGACATGGTCTGCGACCTGCGCCCTGATGCCGGGGGCGGCTCGATCAGCGCCGACGGCGAGGAGTTCTTCCGCGACGGCCGGTTCCTGTTCGACGGCTGGCCCTCGCCCGACGCCTGATCACGGGCGCCAGAGGTAGTAGAAGCCGGTCGTGAACCGGGCGTTCTCGATCTCGAACAGCGTGACATCGACGCTCCGGTCCACGGTGTTGGGCCGGGTATCGGGCGCGGCGGCGTAGGGCGAATTCACCCGGGCACCCTCTGCGTGGTACTTCACGAGTTGTGCTTCGGTGAGGCCGGCGAGTGATTTCGCGGCTTCGAAGGCGTCGTAGACCGTGCCGAGTTGATCAACCAGCCCAATCTCCAGGGCCTGCGCCCCGGTGAAGATCCGGCCATCGGTCGCGATGGCGAGTTCATCGGTTGGGATGCCGGGGCGGTGCTCGATAACGCGCTCGCGGAAATCGGCATAGAACCCGTCCACGATGCCTTGCAGGATCTCGTAGTGCTCCGGATCGGTCGGCTCGAAGGGCGAGGCGATCGCTTTGTTGGGGCCGGACGTCACGGCGCGCCCCTCGATGCCGATCATCGACAGCCCTTCGGAGACGTTGAAAGTCTGGAAGATCACGCCTACGGAACCGGTGATCGTGCTCGGCTGAGCGACGATGCGGTCCGAAGCCAGACTGATGTAGTACCCGCCCGAGGCGGCGAGTTCGGACATCGAGACGACCACAGGCTTGCCCGATCGCTCGCTGAACCTGCGGATCTCCTCGTAGATCGTCTCGGAGGCACCGACGGTGCCGCCGGGCGAGTTGACCCGGAGCACGACCGCCCGGACGGACTCGTCGCGTTCGGCTTCCCGGAGGCGTGCGACCACCCGATCGACCGGGTTGGAGGCGGGCGTGATCAGGCCCGGCTGCGGGATGTGGGAGAGAACGCCGTCCACGTCGATCAGCGCGACCTTCGGGAGTGCGCCGAACCAGGAGGACTCACGGTCCGCGAACACCTGTGTGGACTCGATCCGGCCGTCGCCGGGGTCGAGGTCGATGGCGACGCGACTGGGCAGGCAGCCGGTCGTCAGGCAAAGGGTCGCGAGCAGCAGGGTGGTCGTCAGGAGTCTGCGTTGCATGGGGCAAGTGTACGGCCCGCGCCGGAGGCGGTAGGTTGGCGACGTGGAAACCACCGGACACGCCCCAGTTCTGCTCGACGAAGTCATGGACGTCCTGCGTCCGCAGGGCGGCGAGACCGTTCTCGACTGCACCGCCGGACGGGGAGGGCACGCGACTGCTCTGGCACAGGCCCTGGCCAGCGACGGCGGCGGGACGATCGTGCTCTGTGATCTCGACGCCGAGAATCTGGTTTTTTCGGCCGAGCGTGTCCGGGAAGCCGTGGGGGATTCGGTCCGCGTCGAGACGCTGGCCGGGAATTTCGCCTCTGCGCCGCGTCGGATGCTGGAACTGGGCCTCTCGGCCGACGCGGTTCTGGCCGACCTGGGGTTTTCGTCGAATCAGATGGACGACCGGTCGCGTGGACTGAGTTTTCAGGGCGAGGGGCCGCTGGACATGCGTCTTGACCCGTCCGGTCCGGTGACGGCGGCCGACCTGGTCAACAGTGTTTCCGAGCAGGAACTGTCGGAGATCCTGCGCGACTTCGGCGAGGAGCGTCATCACCGAGCCATCGCCCGGAAAGTTGTCGCCGTTCGCGAGGGCTCGCCGATACAAACGACAGCCGAGCTCGCGGAGATCGTTCGCTCGGTGGTTGGGAGCCGTACTCCTTCGGGACCCGGTGGTGGTCGCAAGACCATCCACCCCGCGACGAAGACCTTTCAGGCCCTGCGGATCGCGGTTAACGACGAACTGGGCAATCTGGATGCCCTGCTCGAGGCCGTGCAGCGGGCCGGATCGGCGATGCGGATCGAGGGAGGAACGGCGGCTCGCTGGATCCGGCGTGGAGCGCGGATCGCCGTCATCTCCTTTCACTCGCTGGAAGACCGGCGCGTGAAGCGGGCGATGGCGGGGCTGGAGGATCGTGGGCTGGGCAAGGTGCTGACCGGCCGACCGATTTCGGCGAGCGATGAGGAGATTTCGCGGAATCCGCGTTCGCGGTCTGCGAAACTCAGAGCGATCCGTATCATGCCCTGAGCGGGGCGGATCGCGTTTCTCGGCCGGCCGAAAGGCCCGTTTGAGGGTTTGCCGAAACGGGACGGATTCCGCTTTCGGCGCTCGGCGATGCACACATTCTGATCAATCGAAGGGCAGGGACGCTCTCGACATGACCCGCGAACACAAACTGGCTCTGATCCTCGGTTTTGCCCTCGTTCTGGTGGTCGGGGTGTTGGTCTCGGACCACATCTCCGGTGCCGAGCGTGGTGTCGCATCCACGCAGTCGATGGATGACCCGATCCGCGCGATCGAAACGGAACTCGGCCCAGGCCTCGGCCAAGTCGCGAGCCGGTCACGCGATCGGGCGCTTCCCGGTCTTCCGGTCGAAGACGATTCAGTGGAGATTGCTTCAGGCGAGTCTGATTTCATCGACGACCTGATCGGCGGGGTGCGCGGCGGTATCGAAGAGATTCGGCGCCAACCACCGCCGCATGCCGGGGCATTGGCTCCGCTCGGGCCAGTTGAGCCCGGCGAACTTGAGATGGGGCGCCCGAAGGTCGAGTCGTCCCGTGAAGACACGAAGCGTCCAGACGCCGAAGTACGACTGCACCGGATCGAAGAGGGCGAAACGCTCTGGTCGATCGCCCAGCGCTACTACGGTGATGGCAACCTCCACGCCAAGTTGAAGCAGTGGAACGAGGATCGCGTTGGTCCCGGCGGGACGATCCGCCCCGGTGCCTCGCTCGTGATCCCGTCGCGAGCCGAACTCGACGGCGGCGAAGTGCGAGATGTCCCGCGCGACACCCGCCCGAACGATCCGGTTCGCACCGATCCGCCGAAGCCGGCGGGCGGGCAGTGGGTCTATGTCGTGAAGCGGGGGGATGTGCTGAGCACCATTGCCCAGCGCGAACTGGGCACGGTGAAGCGGATGGACGAGATCCTGCGGCTGAACTCGGACAAGATCAAGAGTGCCGACGAGATCTGGGTTGGACTGGAACTGAAGATGCCGGCGCGCTGAGCGCCGGTTGGAGGAGCCCGGCACGGATGCTGGCCAAGCTCTGCATCGTGATCATGGCGGTCACGCTCACCGCGGCGTCGATGCTCACGGTCCGCCAACAGCGTCTGGACGCCGTCTACGACATGGCCCGCTCCCTGGAGCGAGCCGCTGCTCACGACCGGCAGTTGCAGGAAGTCCGGATCGACATCGCACGGATGGTCACGCCTGAGTCGGTCCTGCAGATGGCCGGTCGCGTCGGGCCGTTCGAGCCCATCCCGCTGGAGTGGTGCGATCCGCTGCCGTCGGTGCTCAGCGCCTCGGCGGTCCAGGATCCCGCGCGCGTGACGACTCAGAGCCCGTTCGAGCCGATCGCTCCGGAGCGTGACGCGGGAGCGCCAACCGACGATGGCGACCGCACCACGCTCGGCCCCGCGTTCGGCGAGCGGGAGAACACGGAATGAGCAGGGTTCTCGGTTCGCTGAGGGAGTCGCAGTGCCGTCGGGCCAATCGCGTCGCGCTGATCGGTATCGTTGCGGTGCTGGTGCTCTTCGGATCGGTACTGGTCCGTGTCGTGCAGTTGCAGGTGTCTCCGAGCACCGAACTTGCTCAGTTCATTCAGCAGCGTCAGAGCCGCGCGCTGCACAGCGCTCCGCGCGGCGATCTGCTTGACCGGCGTGGACGCGTGCTCGCCGCGACGCGTCCCGGCTATCGCATCTTCGTGGACCCGTACGCCCTGGCCGATCTGGACGTGCCTCCGACGAAGCGAGCGACACCGGAAGAACTCCGGGAGCGGTACTCCCAGACCATCCAGGCCCTGTCAAGCATCACCGGGCTGTCGCCGGGTGAGGTGTCCGATCGCGTGCTCGAACGCGTGGCCGAGAACCGGCATCGCGTGCTCGAAAATCGCCGGCCGATCCGCTACGTCTCGGTCGGGCTGACGCTCGACGACGCCCAGCTCGCGCAGGCCCGCGACCTCGACATTCGTGGCGTCGCGCTCGAGCGCAGGAGTGTGCGTGAATCGTCTTCGGGAGAACTGGTCGCGAAGCTGATCGGTGATGTCGGGGTTGATCACAACGGGCTGCTCGGCGCGGAACTCCGGTTCGACGACGATCTCGAACCGGCCGCGGGCTACATGGACTACATCCGCGACGCGCAGGGGCGCCCGATGTGGGTGGAGGCCGGCGGCTACGCCATGCCGCAGCGCGGCAGCGATGTGCGACTGTCCATCGATCTGGCGATCCAGAAGATCGCCATCGAGGAGCTCGAACGGGGCATGGCCGATGCGGACTCCGCCGGTGGACGCGTCGTGGTCGCCGACCCGATGACCGGGGAGGTGCTCGCGATGGCCGATCTCACCCGCGATGTGCGCGGGCTTGTGCCGTTCGACGGCGAACTGGCGACGAAGATCAAGCGCGGCGAAGCGCCATCGGTTCGCTTCGTCACGCTCCCGGACGATCCCGGTAAGGAGATCCATCCGGCACTGTCGCGCAACCGGTGCGTGGAAGATGTCTACGAGCCTGGTTCGACATTCAAGAGTTTCATGTGGGCCGAGGTGCTCCAGCGCGACAAGGTCCGTCCCGACGAGGTGTTCAACACGCACAACGGGCTCTACAAATTGCCTTATGGGCGTCGGACGCTGAACGACGTGACCAAGCGTGCCGAGCAGACCTGGCTGCAGGTGCTGATCAACTCGTCGAACATCGGTATGGCTCAGGGCACCGCGCGGATGAGCTTCCGCGAGATGCGCGACGCCGTGCTGCGATTCGGTTTCGGGAGCAAAACGGAGATCGGGCTCCCCGGCGAGTCCGCTGGAATCGTCACGAGCCAGCGCGATTGGTCGGACTACACGCAGACGTCGGTCGCCATGGGACACGAGGTCGCGGTGACGCCGGTCCAGATGGTCCGGGCGTTCTCCGTGTTCGCGCGCGACGGCGAACTCGCCGGCACGCTCCCTACGCTCACCATGCGCGCCACCGACGACCGGTCGCCGACGCTCTCGCTCCGGCGTCAGGTGATCGATGCCTGGATCGCGCAGCTCGCTCGCGAAACGATGGTCGATGTGTTCGACAACATGGTCCGCATGATGAAGCGGAACTTCCCGGACGATCCGGAGCCCGCCTTCGTGATGTTCGGCAAGTCCGGCACCGCCGAGATT
>CAXAVQ010000058.1:0-10657 GCA_963971985.1 uncultured bacterium | reverse complement strand
CGTGAACCTCGTCCCCGTGCCAGAGAGCGTGGATGACGATCACGCGGTGTTCGTCGAGCCGCTGGCGGCGGCGATGCACGCGGCTCACCAGTTGCACTTCGAGGGCAAGCCCTACATCACGGTGCTCGGCGACGGGCGCCTCGGGCTGCTTTGCGTGCAGGTCATGAGTCAGCTCAACGCGAGCGTGCGCCTGATCGGAAAGCACGAGAAGAAGCTCGCGATGTGCGAGAAGTGGGGCATTAAGCACCGGCTGCTGCGCGACATCGGGCGCCGGGCGGATCAGGACATCGTGGTGGACTGCACCGGCTCGCCCGACGGCCTGCGCACCGCCATGCAACTCGTCCGCCCGCGCGGGACCATTCTGCTGAAGAGCACGTTCGCTCCGCGCGCCGATGATCCGGTGGATCTGTCGCCGCTGGTCGTGAACGAGATCGAACTCGTTGGTTCGCGTTGCGGCTCGATCAGCGAGGCGGTTCGGGCCCTGGAGCAGCAGCGGGTGGATGTGGCGAGCCTGATCTCGTCACGCTTCGCCTTCGAGAACGGTGCGAAAGCGATCGAAGCGGCTTCGAAGTCGGAGCAGATCAAGGTGCTGATCGACTTCTGATCACGCCCCTCAGCCGACCTGGACGAGTCCCGCGGCGACCAGTGAGCCGAGCACGATGCACAGGGCGATCCGGTACCAGCCGAAGGCGCTCAGCCCGTGCCTGGTCAGGAACGCCACCAGCCACTTGATCGCGAACGCCGCGGAGACGGTCGCGACGATCAGACCGATGACGACCGGCATCGCACCCAGCGCCTCGAACATGTTGGGCTCGCCGTTCTGGTCGGCTTCGTAGAGGTTCTTGGCGAGTTTGTAGACGCAGGCGCCGCCGAGGGTGGGCAGGCCGAGCAGGAAGCTGAACTCCGCCGCGGCCCGGGGCTTGAGCCCGATGAGCGTGCCGCCGGCGATGGTCATCATCGAGCGGGAGGTGCCGGGCCACATGGCGATGCACTGCAGGAAGCCGATGGTGAGGGCGTGCTTCCAGGTGAGGTCATCGACTTCTCTGCAGAAGCGGGATCGCTCCTCGGGGATACCCTCGGCCTTCTCCTGCTTCAGGTGACGCCCGCGCCAGCGATCGAGCCAGATCATCCAGATCGCGCCGGCGAGCAGCGCCGCGAGGACCGGCCAGGTGGAGAAGAGGTACTTCTCGATGGTGCTGTCGAGCAGTACACCCAGCACCGCCGCGGGCAGGAAGCCGACGAACAGGTTGATCAGCAGGCGCCGTCCGGCGTCGTCTTTGCCGACGAGGCCCTTGAGCATCTGGACGATGCGCGGGAAGTAGAGGCCGGCGACCGCGAGGATCGCGCCGCCCTGGATCACGATGTTGAACGCGTCCACGTGGGGACGGGCCGCCTCGTCGAAGCGCATCAGTTCGGTGGTGATGATCAGGTGCCCGGTCGACGACACCGGCAGGTATTCGGTGATGCCTTCCACCAACCCCAGGATGATCGCCTGCCACCACTCCACTCGGTGCGTCCTCCGTGACGGATCGGATCGGTGTTCACGATACCACGCCCCAGCGAGTCCTCGCCCGGGCCAGAAAATCATCTACGCCGAGCGTGACGACCGGTTCGGTCAGGCTTCTCGGACCCACTTGAGCAGGCCGACCAGCGTCGGGGGCTTCCCGTAGCGGAGCACGCCGATGCGGAAGATCTTCGCCGCGACCCACACCATCAGCGCGACCCCGGCGAAGCCGACGAGCAACGAGACACCGATCTCCCAGAGCGGGACGGTGTGCGAGGGCTGACTCAGACGCATGACCATGACGAACGGCGTCGTGGGCGGGAAGAAGCTGAAGATCCGGGCGACGATGCCGCCGGGGTTGTCCATGATCGAGAACATCAGGACGAACGGGATGATCAGGCTGAAGGTGATCGGGGCGTAGAGGGCCTGGGCTTCGCGGAGTTCGGTGACGGCGGCCCCGACAGCGACCATCATGGCCCCGAGGAAGAAGTAGGCCATGAAGAAATAGAGGGCCATCCAGACGATCTGGATGCCCGAGGGCAGCACTGCGAGGTAGTTGAACCGGTCTGCGGCTGCGATGCCGACCGCGCCGTAGATCCCGACCACCGTCAGGCCGACGAGGCCTTGGCCGATGAGCTTGCCGATGAGCAGTTGCGTCGGCGAGACCGCCGAGAGCAGGACTTCCATCACGCGCGAGCCCTTCTCTTCTAGGGTGCCCATGAGCAGGTAGTTGCCTCCTGTCAGGACCGAGGCGTAGATGAGCATCATGAAGATGAAGGGCAGGAAGCGGACGAGTTCGGCACTCGGGCCGGCCTTGTCGCCGTCTTCTGTCACCAGGGTGGTAATGGCCTGGGGCGAGTTTTCGGCGATGAGCAGGACGGTTGCCGGATCGATGCCCGCCTGCTCTGGATGACACGATGCACGGCCCGCTGGATCTCACCGAGGTAGTCGGGGTCGAGCGAGGGGGCGCGGTCGATGCGGTACTGGCTGGGACCGAGGTTGTTCGGGTCCGGCGCTGCCGGGGCGTCTTCGGAGTCAGTGGGGACCGGGATGCGGACCGATTCCTCCGAAACCACGATCAGCGCGAGGTACTCACCTTCGCGCACCTGTTCGCGGAGTTCGTTGAGATTCGCGTCTTCGGGAGTGATCGGCACGATATCGACGTCGGGCCCGTCATCGGTTGCGCCGATCATTGCCTCGGCCATGGGCATGGCGTTCATCGCCTGTTCACGCATCTCCGGGGGAAGGCGATCGAGTTGCGCACGGAGCGCCTGCATCTGTGCCTCGGCCGCCCGGGCGCGGCCTTCTGGAG
Source organism: uncultured bacterium (assembly GCA_963971985.1). GTDB lineage: Bacteria > Planctomycetota > Phycisphaerae > Phycisphaerales > UBA1924 > JANSXG01. The sequence goes on along the minus strand of CAXAVQ010000058.1, from coordinate 7,841 downwards.
AGAAGAGTTCGCTCAGGTCGGCGGTCAATTGCTGGCCGGGGGTCGAGTCGACGACGGCGATCCGGCCTTCCATCGGGGGCTTCTCGGAGTCGAGCAGGCCGGTGGCCCCAACGAAGAACATCAGGCCCCAGATCACCGCAGGGACAACGACGGCCCCGATGAAGAAGGCGGGCGTCAGGGCGGTGACCTTGTACTCGCGGACGGCGGCGGCGTAGATCTTCCACATGGCTCAGTTCCCCTCCACGCCGGCGGCTTGGGCCGAGACCGATGCTCGCACGCTGTCCTGTGAGTCCCTGGTGCTGACGAGGCTTACGAAGATGTCCTCCAGCGTCGCCCGTCGGGACTCGATGCGCCGGAGCGGGATCGCCTGGGCCACGCGCGCCAGGACGGCGCTGTGGTCGGCCCCGTCTCGGAGCGTGGCCTCCATATGGGGCGGTGTCGAACCGGATATCGGCACCGCCCGGACCGAGGCGATGCCCTCGATGTTTTCCACGGCGGAGGTATCGTCGCCGTGCTGGTAGCCGGTGGGCTCGATGACGAGGGTGCGCGGGTTGTGCTGCTCGCGGATCTCGTCCATGGTCCCGTCGAGGAGTTTCTTGCCGTTGTTGATCAGGAAGATGCGGTTGCAGATCTGCTCGGCCTGCTGGAGGACATGGGTCGAGAAGATGATGGTCTTGCCCTGCTCGTGGAGATCGTTGATGAGCGTGCGGAGCAGGCGTCCGTTGACGGGGTCGAGGCCGCTGAAGGGCTCATCGAGGATGATGAGTTCCGGGTCGTGGATGATGGTGGCGAGGAACTGGACTTTCTGCTGCATGCCCTTGGAGAGTTCCTCGCAGCGTTTCTTCTCGACGCCGGGGAGTTCGACGCGTTCGAGCCACTCGCTGATGCGGCTCTTGAGGATGTGCCGGTCGACGCCCTTGAGCATCCCGATGTAGGTGAGGAAGGCATCGACCTTCATCTTGCGGTAGACGCCCCGTTCCTCGGGGAGGTAGCCGATCAGGTCCTTGGACTCGATGGCGGTGGGGCGTCCGAGGACGTTGATCCGGCCCGAGTCGGGCGGGAAGATGGACATGACCATGCGGATGGTGGTGGTCTTGCCGGCGCCGTTGGGGCCGAGGAAGCCGCAGAGCGAGCCGCGGGGCACGGTCAGGTCGAGGTTGTCGACGGCGGTCTTCTCACGGAAGCGCTTGGTGACCCCCTGGATCGAGATCGCGGGGGCGTCGGCGTCCTGGCTGGGCTGGATCACGGGTGTCCTCACGAGGGGTGAAGTTGGGGAACGGCAGGGGCGCGGCGATTCTACCGGGTGCTGGTGATTGGGAAGCCGGGGCAGAGATTTTCGCCCGTGAAGCGGCATTCATCCATTGATCCGGATATATGGATACAATGTAGACGAAGGCAATACTCCCTGTCAGATATAGGTGAATTGGTGGATACGAACACGACTCCGCGCTACGACATTTCCGACTACGCCGCGTCTTCGGCCCTTGGCAAGGCGCTCTATGAACGGGTCCTCGTGCTCGACGGCGCGATGGGCACCTCGATCTACGAGCGCGACCTGAGCATCGAAGGAGACTATCGCGGGTGCGAAAACTGCACCGACATCCTCGTTGAGACACGTCCCGATGTGATCAAGGAAATCCACGAGGAATTCCTGGAGGCGGGCGCCGATTGCATCGAGACCGACAGTTTCGGCTCGGCCAAACTGGTGCTCAACGAGTTCGACATCGCCGACGAGTGCTACGCGCTGTCCAAGCGGGCGGCGGAGATCGGGCGCGAGGCGGCGGACGGCTACTCGACGCCGGAGAAGCCGCGCTTTGTGATGGGCTCGATGGGGCCCGGCACGAAGCTCGTGACGCTCGGCAACACCGACTGGGACACGATGCTCGATTCGTACACCGAGCAGGCACGCGGCCTGATCGACGGGGGCGTGGACGCGCTGCTCATCGAGACCTGCCAGGACCTGCTGCAGGTGAAGTGCGCGATCAACGCGGTGCTGACGGCACTGCGCGAGCGGGGCAAGACGGCGGCCGAGGTGCCGATCATGGTCAGCATCACGATCGAGCAGCAGGGGACCATGCTGCTGGGCTCATCGATCGAGGCGGCGGTCGCAGCGCTGCGCGACTTCCCGATCATGTCGCTGGGCCTGAACTGCGCGACCGGTCCGGCGGAGATGAGCGAGCACCTGCACTATCTGGCCAAGCACTGGGACCGGCACATCACGGTCGTGCCAAATGCCGGCCTGCCGGTGCTGGTGGAAGGGCGGACCGAGTACCCGCTCAAACCCGAGCCCTTCGTCGAGGCGATCGAGAAGTACGTAAAAGAGTGCGGCATCGCCATGGTCGGCGGCTGCTGCGGCACGACGCCGGCTCACATCAAGGCGCTGGCGGAGCGCGTGGGCGGACGCAAGCGGGTCGAGGTCGAGAAGGAGCCTCGTCGGGCCCAGGTCGCCTCGCTGTACTCCGCGGTGGACTCTCGCCAGGACCAGTCCTTCCTTATTGTCGGTGAGCGGATGAACGCGTCGGGCTCGCGCAAGTTCAAGCGCCTGCTCGAGGAGGAAGACTGGGACGGCATGATGTCGCTGGCGCGCGAGCAGGTGCGCGAGCGCTCGCACGTGCTGGATGTGAACGTGGACTACGCCGGTCGCGATAACGCCGACGACATGGGCGAGGTCGTGCAGCGGACGGTCCGCCAGGTCGATGCGCCGCTGATGATCGACTCGACCCAGGTGGAGACGATCGAGGCGGGCCTGAAGCGGGCGGCGGGCAAGTGCGTGATCAACAGCGCGAACTTCGAGGACGGCGAGGAGAAATTCGACCAGATCTGCCAGCTCGCGCGGACGTACGGCGCGGCGCTGGTCATCGGCACGATCGACGAGGACAAGGAAGCGGCGATGGCGCGCACCGCCGACCGCAAGTTCGAGATCGCCAAACGCGCGATCGAGCGGGCACGCGACCGGCACGGCCTGCTCGTGGAGGATGTCTTCATCGACCCGCTGGTGCTCCCGATCTCGACGGGCATGGACGACGACCGGCGCTCGGCGCTGGAACTCGTCGAGGGCACGAAGCGGATCGCCGAGGCGTTCCCCGAGGTGCAGCTCACCTGCGGGCTGAGCAATGTGAGTTTCGGTTTGAAACCGGCAGCGCGAGCGGTGCTGAACTCGGTTCTGCTCGCTGAACTGACGCGGGCCGGTATGACCAGCGCGATCGTGCACTCGAGCAAGATCCTGCCGCTGAACAAGATCGAGGACGAGCACAAGGACGTCGCGCTGCACCTGATCTACGACCGGCGCAGCGAGGCCAACGGCGGCACCGGCTTGCCCGAGGGCGTCACCGACGAGAACTACGACCCGCTGCAGGCGCTGATCGACCTGTTCAAGGATGTGGACGATGTCGGTGGCTCGAAGGTGAGCAAGGCCGACATGACCATCGAGGAGCGTCTGCGGGCGCACATCATCGACGGTGAGAAGGAAGGCCTGAAGGAGTGCCTCGACGAGGCGCTCGAGAAGTACGAGCCCATCGAGATCATCAACGATCACCTGCTCGACGGCATGAAGACCGTCGGCGAGCTGTTCGGTTCGGGCCAGATGCAGTTGCCGTTCGTGCTGCAGAGCGCCGAGGTGATGAAGAAAGCCGTGGCACAGCTCGAGCCGCTCATGGAGCGGGTCGAGGGCGAGACGAAGGGCAAGATCGTGCTCGCGACGGTCAAGGGCGACGTGCACGACATCGGCAAGAACCTCGTCGACATCATCCTGAGCAACAACGGCTACACGGTCTACAACATCGGCATCAAGCAGCCGATCAACGCGATCATCGAGAAGTGGCAGGAGACCAAGGCCGACGCGATCGGTCTTTCGGGCCTGCTGGTGAAATCGGTGACGATCATGGAGGAGAACCTCAAGGAGATGAACGATCGGGACATCAAGGTTCCCGTCGTCCTTGGCGGAGCGGCGCTCACGCGTCACTACTGCGAGGGACATCTGAAGGGTGTGTACAAGGGCGAACTGTTCTACGGACGCGACGCGTTCGCGGGCCTGCGCACGATGGACCACATCGTGGCCGGAAAGACCGATGTGCTCCACGAGGAAGTCGCCGAGCGGCTGAAGAAGCGGGGCGAGGCCGAGGAAGTCGTCGCCCGCTCGCGCGCTGAGAAAGCGAAGCAGCAGGACGAGTTCGCCGCGAGCAAGGGGGCCGAAGGTGGGGCCGCGACGGCCGAGAAGGTGCGTTCGGACGTGGCCCGCGATGTGAAGGTACCGGCGGCGCCGTTCTACGGCAGCCGCGTGGTGGAGGGATTGGACCTCGACGAGATCTACCCGTTCATCAACCCGGTTGCGCTGTTCCGCGGCCAGTGGCAGTTCAAGAAGGGACCTCAATCCGAGGACGAGTACCAGGCGATGCTCGAGGACAAGGTCTACCCGATCTTCGAGGACCTGAAGACCCGCCTGCGCGACGAGAAGATCCTCGAGCCGAAGCTGGTGTACGGCTACTGGCCCTGCCAGGCCGAAGGCGATGATCTGCGGATCTACGACCCGAATGATCACGACAAGGAGATCGAGAAGTTCACCTTCCCGCGCCAGGACGGCAAGAAGCAGTTGTGCATCAGTGACTTCTTCCGCTCGGTCGAGTCGGGTGAGAAGGACGTGATCGGCTTCACCTGTGTCACGATGGGCCCGCGCGTCAGTGAAGAGGCCAAGAAACTCTTCGAGGCCAACGACTACGCGGCGTACCTCTATATGCACGGCATGGGCGTGGAGACCGCCGAGGCGCTGGCCGAGCTCTGGCACAAGCGGATGCGCACGGAACTGGGCATCGGCAACGAGGACTCGCCGAAGATCAAGGACTTGTTCCGCCAGAAGTATCGCGGCTCGCGCTACTCGCCGGGCTACCCGGCCTGCCCCGACATGAGCGACCAGGAGATCCTCTGGCGACTCCTCGAGCCGGGACGGATCGGCTGCGAACTGACCGAGAACTGGCAGATCGATCCGGAGCAGTCGACCAGCGCGTTCGTGGTGCATCACCCCGAGGCGAAGTACTTCAACGTCTGATCGAAGCGGCCTCGACCGGTATGGCTTTGCCCAGCCGTCACAATCGGCAGGGTCGGTGCCGGTTTGACGCTCCGTCGCTTCCGCTCCGGGCGGGTTGAAAGCGAGCCTGTGGGCATGACCAGGACGCTTTCTTATCGTGTTTGCCTCTCCGCCTCGCTCCTCGCCATGGCCGGCGGTCTCGTCGGCTGCTCGTCGAGCGGGTCCTCCGCCTCGGCGTCTTGGGGCGGTCTGTCGCAGGCCGAGCAGGCCGCGGCCCAGGCCGGGATCGATCAGGTCGAGCGGGTCTACAACCGCGAGCCCGTCGAGGCGGTGAACCACGCTTCAGAGGCGGCGCAGCTCGAGTTCTTTGTGGCGGTGGACCCTGCCGATCCGCTGATCGGCGTGGTCCGCAGCGCGGTGGACGAACCGGCCAGCAACTCGGACCAGTTCCTCTGGATCCCGATGGTCGACGCCACCACGTTCCGCGAGGTTGGTCGCAGCGTGCCGTCGCCGAAGATCAACCTGCCGCCCTACGAGTCGCGCTCCAGCGGCCTCGTGGTGTCGCGCTACATGAACACCTACTACCTGCTGGTCCACAACACCGGCTCGAAGCGGGCCTGTGCCGGCTTCGCGCCGGGATTCGCGGTTTCCAACGCCGAGGTGAACTTCGACAAGTTCACGCGCCCGACGGTGGACTTCGCCCTCAACGAGCCCGGAGCCGCAGCGCTTCGTCGCCTGACCTCGGAGAACCGCGGCTCGGCGATCGCGGCGGTGGTGGACGGCTGGGTCATCTGCGCCCCGCGCGTCAGCGGTCCGGTCAGCAAGGGCTCGCTCACGACCGGTACGATGACCTTCACGCAGGCCGAGGAACTGGCGACGCGACTGAACGCGGGCGCCGAGCCGACCCCGGAAGCGGGCGGCGTCGAGCTCTCCACGGTGCCGACCGACGGGGATTGAGCGTCGCGGAGCGGGGCTCGCGCGGAGGCTTTGGTATCCTCCGCGTATGAGCGCAAGCGCGACCCAATCCCTCGATTCTCAGGCGTTTCTCGACGATCTCCGCTTTCGCGGCCAGCTCTACCAGTGCACCGATGAGCCGGGCCTGACCGAGCACCTGCGCACGCCCCGGAAGCTGTACTGCGGGCTCGACCCGACCGCGCCGAGCCTGACCATCGGCAACCTCGTGCCGCTGATGCTGCTCAAGCGGTTCCAGCTGGCCGGGCACACGCCGTACATCCTCGCCGGTGGAGCGACCGGTCTGATCGGCGATCCGTCGGGCAAGGAGGCCGAACGGTCGCTGCGCACGCGCGACGAGATCATGGAGAACGTCGAGGCCCAGTGCCGGATCTACCGGTCGCTGTTCGATGTCGATTCGGGTTCGGCCAACGCCGCCCGGCTGGTGAACAACATTGACTGGATCGAGAAGATCAGCTGGCTCGAAGCGCTTCGCGACATCGGCAAGCACTTCTCGGTGAACCAGATGATCCAGCGCGACTCGGTGAAGAACCGCCTCGAGGGTCGCGATCAGGGCATCAGTTACACCGAGTTCAGTTACGTGCTGCTTCAAGCCTACGACTACCTGCACCTGTACCGCGAACAGGGCGTGACGCTCCAGTGCGCGGGCAGCGACCAGTGGGGGAACATCGTGTCGGGCTGCGACCTGATCCGGCGCCACTCGGGTGACGATGAGGACGCCGCGAGCAAGGCCTTCGGCCTGACCGCGCCTCTGCTGGTCAAGGCGGACGGCAAGAAGTTCGGCAAGACCGAGACGGGCGCGATCTGGCTCAGCGCCGACCGCACCAGCCCGTACCGCTACTACCAGTTCTGGCTGAACGCGGCGGACGAGGATGTGATCAAGTTCCTGAAGATCTTCACGCTGCTGGGCAAGGAAGACATCGAAGCCCTCGAGGAGCGCCACAACGCCGAGCCGTTCAAGCGAGAGGCCCAGCGGACGCTCGCGCGTGAAGCAACAACGATCCTGCACGGCGCGGACGCGATGGAGAAGGCCGAGGCCGCGGGGCAGGCGCTGTTCTCCGGAGACCTGGCATCGCTTGATCTGGAGACGCTCAACGAGGTGCTGGAGAGCGCGCCGAGTTCGGAGCACGCCAAGGCTCAACTCGATGAGGGCGGCGTGTCGCTCGTCGACCTGCTCGCCGACACGAGTCTCGCCAAGAGCAAAAGCGAGGCCCGCACGCACCTGAAGGGCGGGGCGATCTCGATCAACGGACGCAAGGTCGGCGAGGACGAAACGCTGAAGACCGAGGACCTGCTCCACGGCCAGATCGCCGCGATCCGGCGGGGCAAGAAGAACTGGCACGTGACGCGGTGGAAATGAGCATGTTGGGATTCGATCAACTCGTCCAGGACGCCAAAGCGAGTCGCAGCGAAGACGCGATGCGCGCGGTCTACGAGAAGCTGCTGAACCTGCCGTCGTGGTTCATGCTCGGCTCGCGTGATGAGCCCAACAAGCCTGTGTTGTGGCCGTTCACCGTGCACCAGGCCGAAGAGGGCGAGCGCACGCAGGAGGGCGAGGATGGTCAGACCGAGGCCATCTGCCTGCTCGCGTTCACCGACACGCAGCAGGCGGCCCGGACCGCGCAGGCGCTCGGCTGCGTGCTCGAAGACAAGACCGTGCCGGTGATCCGCACCCCCGTGCCCCAGGCGGTCGAGTGGATGCAGACGCTGACCGAGCACGGCGTCAGCCGCGCGATGTTCAACCCGCACGGCGAGTCGTTCCCGCTTCGCCTGCAGGACGCGCCGGTGCTGCACGCACTGTTCATGGCCGACGACGGGCCGGCGACCGAAGGCGGCTCGGCGTGACCGC
>CAXAVQ010000057.1:0-10714 GCA_963971985.1 uncultured bacterium | reverse complement strand
CGCCCCACATGATGCGACCGCGATCGAAGCGACCGGGGGGGCGGGGCACGAGCTGCATCGAACTCATAGCGGTGACCGACTTGCCGCAGCCCGACTCGCCGACGACCGCGAGGGTCTGGCGGGGATAGACGGACATGCGCACGCCGTCCACGGCCTGGATGCGCGGGCCGGAGCCGTTGTCGAACGAGACGGCGAGGTTGTCGACGCGCATGAGCGGGCGCGTGGCGTCGAGCTTCGAGGAGGCGGGCGTGGATTTGGCTTTGGTCGTGGTGGCGGTCATGGGTCGGTTACACGCGTGCCTTCTTGAGTTTCGGGTCGATGGCGTCGCGGAGCGCTTCGCCGATCAGGTTGTAGCTGAGAACGGTCAGGAAGATGGCGGCACCTGGGAAGATGGCAAGCCACCAGAAGAACTCGCCGCTCTCGCCCGTCGCCGAAGCGAGCAGCTTGCCCCAGGACGGCTGGTTGTCGGGGCCGAGGCCAAGATAAGACAGCGTCGCTTCGGCGAGGATCGCGGCGGCGATCGCGAACGAGGACTCGACGAGGACGGGCGTCACGCCGTTGGGCAGCATGTGCTTGAAGAGGATCGATCGGAGCGGCAGGCCCGTGGCGCGGGCGGACTGGACGAAGTCCATATTGCGGAGTTTGAGGAACTCGGCGCGGATGAACCGGGCGGCGCCGGTCCAACTGAAGCAGCCGATGATGATCATCATCACGTAGATGTTCTTCGGGAGCACGCCCGCCGCGACGATGAGCAGGAACAGGACCGGGATGGCCATGAAGATCTCGACGACTCGGTAGAGCACGAGATCGACCCAGCCGCCGAAGTAGCCCATGAGCGCGCCGACCGTCACACCGATGATCAGCGAGATACCCGTTGAGACAAGCCCGATCGAGATCGACAGACGACAGGCGTGCAGCATCTGGCTGAGCATGTCGACGCCCTGGTTGTCGGTGCCGAGCGGGAAGGTGCGTCCGTCGTCGGCGAGCGACTCACGCAGGACGGCGTTGATCTGGAGCCGGGTGGCGTCGGGCTGGGTCTCCTCGAAGCGGTCGAGGACGGTCTGCAGCTCGGCTTTGGTTGAGTCGGCGAGCGGTTGCCTCGTGATCACATCGCGTGCGATATCGAACCCCGTCGGGCCGACCGGGGCGATGAGCGAGAGTTTTTCGTTGTCGAGGTAGTTGGAGAGCGAGTTGTCGACGTTGCGGACGAGCGCCTGGTCCTCGCTCTGGCCCGGGGCCATGGTCGAGGTGTTGCGATCAGTCGGGCGCTGCGCGGGAGACCACGGGATCAGCGTGTACGAGGCGTCGGCGGTTCCGGCGCGGACCGCGTCGTTGTAGTTGAACAGCGGGGGGCGGTTGTCCCACGTCAGCCCGAGCACCGCTCCGCTGCAGGTGACCGCGAGCACGAGCCATGCCAGGCGCTTGAGCACGCTGTCCGAGAACGGGATCCACAGGGTGAGCAGCACGCCAGCGGAAGCCGAGATGAAAATCGACACCACGGCGTACGCCAGCACGGCGTTGCCCTGTTCGTCACGCTCGAAGGAGCGGAGGAAATCGAGCAGGCCGAAGAGCCAGTCGTTGGCGGCCCCCGAGCGCAGCAGCGTGACCATCAGCACCGGCACGGTACCTGCCACCATGGCGATGATGATCCAGCCGAGTCGCTTGGCTTTGGAGAGCGAGCCGATTGGCACCAAGAGAAAGATGGCACCGCCGAGGGTCGCGAGCAGCAGGAGCCAGTCCGGGGCCGTGAGGCTGTTGAAGAGGGGGTACGACACGGTTCTTGTGCCGTCCGCGTCGGTCTGGACGAACCGGATCGGGTGGCCACTGGCGATGAGCGGTGCGAACACCGCGAAAAAGGTGACGATGCCGAGCCACGTCAGGCCGACGATGGCGCTGAAGCGTCGGATGACCTGGCTCCACGCCTCGGCCCAGAAGCCGCGCGACTGCTTCACACCGTGTCCCTGCATCGCCTGGATGCCGGTGATGGCCTGCGGGGTAGTGCTGGATCCGTCCGTGGACATGGGGCAAGCGGTCTCCGTGATCGCCCTCGGGCGACCGATTGGTTCAATCGAAGGTGATGCGGGGGTCGGCGAAGGCGTACAGGATGTCGGCGAGGAGCAGCGCGAGCAGGTTGACCGCGCCGATCATCAGGGCGTTGGCGAGCAGAAGGTCGCGGTCGCGCTCGTAGATCGCGCCGAGCACGAGCGAGCCCATGCCGGGGATGCTGAAGATCCGCTCGACCACGACCGAGCCCGCGAGCATCGCGGGGAAGATGGACGCGAACATGGTGATGAGCGGGAGCAGCGAGTTGCGGAACACGTGCCGGAACACGATGTCGCCCTGAGCCACACCTTTCGCCTTGGCGGTGCGGACGTAGTCGGCGTTGAAGTTGTCGAGCATCGCGGCGCGGGTCTGCTTGGAGAGGATCGCGAAGCCGGTGTAGACAAGGCACGCGACCGGCAGGCACAGGTGCCAGAGCGTGTCGAAGAGCACTCCTCGCTCGAAACCGTCATCTCCCCACGACGGCAGGTACGTCATGTCCGGTGCCTCGCTGCTGTTGAGCCCCGCCGCCGGGAAGGCAAACTCGCCCATGACATCCTTGCTGGCGAGGTAGCCCACGGCAAGGACGCCGGCCCACACCACAGGGATCGACCAGAGCGCGACGTAGAGCGCACCGCTCGCGGTATCGAACCAGCTGCCGCGGTTTGTTGCCGCCAGGAGGCCGGAAGGGACCGCCACGATGTAGATGATCGGGAAGGCGATGCAGTTGAGCAGCAGGGTGACCGGGAGTGCCTCGGCGATGAGCGTGCTCACTGGCCGGCTCTTCGAGAACGAGCGGCCGAGGTCGGGTGGAGCGAGGTACACGAAACCGGGAATACCCATCGGTACCGGCCCGAGGCGATAGATCGAATCAGGGAATGGGCGTTGGGCGTACGCCTCGGCGAGTCGTTCCCGCGACGCGACAGCGTTGTTGAGCGCTTCGACCGCCGCTTCGCCCGTCGCGACGACACGCTGGCCGAGCTCGGACTGGGTGTCGAGCTCATGACCACGGAAGACCGACTCGTTCAGCTTGCTGTCGACGATGACATCGTTCGGCCCGGCGAGGTCGTTCGCGAGGGCGTAGTTCTCGAGCGCGATTTTGAGCCGTTCGACCGAACCGATGTATGCGCCGCGGGTGTTCGTGTAATCGTTCTGAGCCCGCCGGAACGCGTCGACCCGCGACTGGGCTTCCTCGGGCGTGACCGCCCCGGGCCCTTCGGGAGCACGCTTGGGACGCACCTGCTCGGGCAGCGTGCCGCCCTGCGCGTAGTAGCGACCGAAGAAGGGGGGAGGGTCGAGCGACTTGGGGGGCTCGATCACTTCGCCGACAGGGTCCCGCTGCATCGGTGTCCCGAATTTGAGCGGCGATACGCGCGACAGCCATCGGACGTACTGGACGAGAACCGGGTCGTTCAGCCCGTAGCGGTCTTCCAGATAGGCCTGTTGGATCGCGCGGTTCTGGCCGGCGTCGGCGCCCTCACCGCCGCCGAGTGCGAGGCTCGCGCCGATGCCACCCGGCGCGTTCGCGACGAGCATGAACACGAGAAAGGTGATCCCGAGCAGTGTCGGGATCATGAAAAGCAGGCGTCGGAGGATGTATGTGGTCATGCTGCCGCGGGTTCCTCGTGATTCCCGGCGAGCGGCGTGAGACACGCCGACGCCGTGGAGACAACACTGCTCAGTTCATCGGTGCGGGGAAGTACATCTCGTTACGGTCGAGCCCGATCGGGTACGTGTGAACGTTCTCGACGTCGCGAGAGATGAACCGGATCCACGGCGTGTTGAGGAGGAAGGTGTAGGGTTGTTCCTCGTAGAACACCTCGTGGAGTTCGTGCCAGATGGCCATGCGCTCGGTGTCGTCGAGGGTCTGCCGACCACGCACGATCAGTTCGTCGGCACGGGGGCTCGACCACTGAGCGAAGTTGTCGCCGCGGTTGGCGATGGAACTCGAGTGCCAGAGCTGGTACGGGTCGGACTCCGGCGAGCTCTGCGACCAGGCCATCGTAATGGCGTCGAAATCACGATTGTCGAGCGTTTCGGCGAAGATGGCCCAGTCGATCTTTCGGGTGTTGCAGATGATCCCGACCTGTGCGCACTGGGCGGTCAGGTAGCCGGCGACCTTTTCCGAATAGGTGGAGCCCTGCGAGATCGTGTACTCGAACTCGAAGCGTTTGCCGTCCTTGTAGCGGTAGCCGTCATCGCGCATGACCCACCCGGCCTCGTCGAGCAGGCGACGGGCCGCCTCGAGGTCGTAGGGGCGGGGTGTGATGTCGGGGTTGTTCATGGGGCCCGACGGCGGGAAGGGGCCGGTCGCGACCTGCCCGAGGCCGTTGGCGAAGTCACGGAGGATGCGTTCGCGATCGAGCAGGTGCGTCATCGCGCGACGGACGCGGGCGTCGACGAAGGGTGTCGGCTCTCCGTTGCGGTCGGCGCAGTTCCACGCGATGAAGCCGAAACCTGATCGCATGTTGATCCACTGCTCGGCGCGGTTGTTGGCCATGAAGTCGGGATCGTTGGTTTTGTTGCGGTACTGCTCCGAAGTGCCGCGAACCATGTGGGCATCACCGTTCTCGAACGTGGTGAGCCTCGCGACCGGATCGGTGATGGCGTTAAAGCGGAGTTGGGTGATCGCGGGCTTGCGTCCCCAATAGTTTTCGTTGCGAACCAGCACGAGGTCGTTGCCCTGCGTCCACTGGTTCTCGGGGTTCAAGGACTGGAGGCGATAGGGGCCCGAGCCCATCAAGAGGCCGGTGGCCTGATTGAGCTGCGAGGGTTGGAACTGCTCGTAGAAGTGCTTGGGGACGATCGCGAAGCCGAGCGCCTGGGTCACGTTGGTGAAGTTGCCGGTGGTGAAGCGGAACTCCACAACCCGCTCGCTGATGACTTCCACATCGTCAATGACATTGAGCGTCGAGCGGAAGCGCTCGGTCTCGTGCTGTGGGTTGAACACGAGGTCCTCGAGTGTCCAGCGGACGTCCTCGGCGGTGACGGGCACGCCGTCGGAGAACCGGGCTCTGGGGTTGATTCGTGCCCGCAGCCAGAGGCCTTCGGGGTCGATCTGCCAGGCGTCGGCGAGCAGGCCGACGAGTTCGAGGGTCTGCGGGTCGAAGCGGGCGAGCTGCTCGCAGACCGACTCCTCCACGATCCGGCGCCCGTAGACGTCGCTGTAGAAGTACGGCGTGATCTTGGGGAACTGGGCCTCAAAGGTCTCGATGAATTCCCCACCCGAGGAATAGTCCGGACGCTCGGCGGGGTCGTTGACGTACTCGTACGTGCGAGGGAACACGACGGGGTAACCGGGACGAGCCCACGAGAGGTCGCGCCCTTCCTCGTCGATCGTCTCTCCCTGAGATACGCTGATGCCGGAACTGGACTCGCCAAGGCGGTCGATCTGGCCTTTGAGAAGCTGTACTTCCGCACGCAACGCTTCGCTCAGGGCCTCGGCCTGCGATTCGCCGAGCCTGCTGATCTCGTCGCGGATCTGCCCGAAGGTCTGCAGCGCCCGTTCGTTCTGGTTCGAGAGCTCATCGAGCTTCTTGAAATTTCGATCGTTCTGCTGCATCGCGAGCACGACCACGATCGTGAGGATGAACACCAGCACATAGAGGATGAAGTCTTTCAGGCCAAACTTACTCTGCATGACGTCAGATCCTCGATTCGCGATCGATGTGAAAAGCGATTGTCAATTGTGTTCAGACTACTTGCGGGCCCGCTTGGGATCAAACGCCTCGCGGAGACCCTCGCCGACGAAATTCAGTGCCAGAAGGGTGATACCCAGCATCAGGCACGGGAACAGCAGCAGCCACCAGCGGGAACGGATGGTGTTCAACTCGGTCAGGCCCTGGGCCGCGAGGTTGCCCCAGCTGGGGAGCGGGGCCTGAACGCCGATGCCAAGGAAGGAAAGAAACGATTCCTGCAGGATGGCCTGCGGCACGGTCAACGTGGCATAGACGATGATCGGGCCCAAAAGGTTCGGGAGCAGATGCCAGCGGAACTGCTTGCGGACCGGCGTGCCGATCGAGCGGGCGGCTTCCATGAACGGCTGCGACTTCAGCGAGAGCACCTGACCACGGATCACCCGCGCCATGGTGAGCCACGACACGCCGCCGATGGCGACCAGCAGGATGAGCACGTCCAGCGTGGTTTTCTGAGCCGCCGACAGAGAGCGAACGGTCAGGCCCTGCTCCTCAGTCGCACGCGCAGTCAGTTCGGCGAGGCGGTCCTCGGACCCGCCAAGCGTCGCCAGCAGTTCGGCCTCGACGACATCGAAGGACCGCGTGTAGGCGTGGATGCACCTCGCGGCCTCGCGGGCCTGGCGCCGTCCGGTCGAGTCGGACTCCAGCGTCTCGACGCAGCGCTGAGCGCGTTCGAATCTGCCCAGGTCGGCATCGCTCGCTCGTTCGCCTGGTGGATCGAGTTCGACGCGAACGTCCGTCGCCGGCTGCAGCGCGTCGTCAGCGGCGATGCGATCCGCCTCTGCGTGCATCCACGCGTACCGCGCCGATGCGGAACTGATCCGGATGTGGTTGTCGTACCGGTCAACGATCGCCTCGCCGGCAACGGCGAGCAGCACGACCAGAAGGATGTACGGCAGGCCGTAGAGGATGTCGACGATACGCATCATCAGCGAGTCGACCGTCCCGCCGATGTAGCCGGCGAGCGCGCCGTAGAGCGTGCCGATGAAGACCGAAAGCGTCGCTGCGGCGAGACCGATGCCGATCGAGATGGCGCCCCCAGCCAGGGTGCGCACGAACACGTCGCGCCCCTGGTTGTCGGTCCCGAACAGGTGGAACGGGCGCTCGGCAGCGATCTGCTCCTGAGTGGGAGCGGGAACCTCCAGGTCGGGCGGGAGTTCGTTCACCACCAGCCCGAGTTCGCTGACGCGCTCCGGGGCGATGTTCCGCGCTGTCGGGTTCTCTTCGAGATACGCGTCGACCCGCGACTGGTTGTGCGCGTCGAGCAGGGACTGGCGGATTTTGGCCTGCGCGCGAGTGGATGCGGCCGCAGTGATTTTCTCGTCGTCCTCGGGCAGGTGCTTCCACCACGTCGGCGGGAGCAGTGTCGCGTCGAGATCTCCCGAGTTGTAGCGGACCGCGGAACCGAGGCGTGTGGGGATCAGGTCACCGTCGACCACCCGGGCTCTTTGCGGTGATTCCGCGGTACCGAACGTGTACGGGATACTCCCTAGGCTGGCCAGCACCAGCACCGCGAGCACGATCAACCCGATCAGGCCCGCGGTCGACCGGGTCAGCGGGTTATCCCGCTGCACGCGCGGCGCGGCCATGGCCATAACGGATTCCGGCTGTTCAGCATCCTGCTTTGGGTCGCGAGGAGAATCGCGGCTGGTGCCATCGCTCATGTGCAGAGCATACAGGACAGCAGCCCGGGGGTTCACCCTCTTGCAAGGGCATCAGCGACGAGGCGGTCCGTCCGGGCGCGGGCGACCACCATCCTCGGGCCGACCCGGCCGGTCCGCGCCGTCCCGACCGGGCTGGGGAGGCCGGCGTTCTCGGATCGCGCGGAGCAGGTCGGCCTTACGCTCAGCGATCAGTTCGTCTCGTCTGGCGATGGAGTCTTCGAGCCGGGCACGCTTCTCCGACGCCTCTTCCTCGATGTCGCGCAGTTCGACGCGAGCAAGCTCGATACGCAGGTCGAACTGCTCGGCCAGGATCGTCTCGAGTTCCGCTTCCGCCTCGGTCCGTTCCAGGTCCGTGTCGGCGCGCGCGAACGCCCACGCGGCACGCCTGAGTGTCATCTCTGATCGCGCGATGCGTTGGCGCACCTCGAAGACCTCGGGATTGTCTCGCCGCTCGATCATCAGTTCCACGAGACGGGGACGTCGCTCGCGGATTAAACGCCGCAGGCCCTCGGGGTCGCGCTCGCGGAGCTGTGTCAAGCGGTCCATCCATTCCGGATAGACCTCTGCGATGAACTCGATGATCTGGGTATCGGTGAACTCTTCTCCAGGATCATCCCGATCCCGGTCTTCGTCTCGTTCTCCGTCGCGATCGCGATCGCGGTCGTGGTCCCGGTCCCAGTCGCGCCGGTCATCGCGCCAGCGTGCATCCGGAATGCGGAGTTGATCAAGCGGTTGCCCGGCTTCGATCGCCGCGAGCGTGGCCTCGAGGCTGGCCTGCTCGGCACGGAGGCGCTCCAGGCGTGCTTGCACCATCCGTTTGGCCATCTCCCGGCGCTGCGCGTCGTCGCGCTGGGTTTCCTGCGGCTTCGGCGCGTCGTCGCCGGGTTGGGCCCCAAACGCGCTCGCGGGGACCACGCTGACGCAGATGCCCAGGAGCAAGGCCGTCCAGATGCTTGTGCTGCGCGTGGTCATCAGAGGGAGATCTCCGTATCGAGGGAGGCGAACAGTTCGGCGTCCGAATCCCAGAATGAGTCATCCGACGAGGGCGCACCCGAGCCGGATCCCGACACCGGGACGTCGTACGAGGCCAGCAGGGCGTCGAGCGTGAACCCGACTTCGGCCTGCAATTCGGCGATGGCGACTTCTCCAGCGGGGGCGACCTCCGGGGACGGACTCATCGGTTGTGTGGCGAGCCACACGGCGGTACCCACGATCGCCACGCTCGCCGCGAGCGCGAGGCGGGCGGGGGACAGCAGCCGACCGGCGCCGAAGATGCCGGGGTGGTTCAGAGGAACTGGCGAGGGAAGGAGTCCACGACTCGCCTCAAACAGACGATCCTCCAGCCCGGCGTCCGGACGACTGCGCATGGCGTCACCGAGACGGTCCAGACCATGCGCAACGCGGCGCTCGCCGGGCGTGAGGCCCGCGGCGTGGTGCTGGTACGACTGGTTTTTGGGATGGTCTGACATATGGTGTACTCCCGTGGCGAATGCGCCCGGCTCTTATGAGCCGAACGCCTCTGATTCCATGGTATTGCGGAGCTTTTTCAGGGCTCGATGGTGTCTGGCAAGCACCGTACCGATCGGCGAATCGAGCACCGCCGCGATCTGCTTGAACGACATGCCGCCGATGTGACGCATGTCGATAATTTCCCGATCAGGACCCTCGAGCAGATCCAGAGCCTTCCTGAGGCGCGTGAGTTCGGGGTTCACTTCGATATCGGGCGTCGTGGCATCCTGGGCCGGCATCGCCTCGGCGATTGTCTGGGTGTCGGTGGGGTTTGCCTGTCGCTTCGCCCGTCGGGCTTCGTCGCGGACCCGATTCATCGTGATCCGGAAGAGCCACGGCTCGAAACTGCCCTGTTCCCGATAGCTGCCGGATCCTTCGGCCGAAGCCGCCGGCAGTTTCTGGGCGATTGTCACGAAAACCGATTGGGTGATTTCCTCGGCGAGGTCTGCCCGTTTGAGGTGGGACTGCGCCATCGCGAACACTCGCCGGGCGTATAGATCGATGATCTCGCGCCACGCCTGCTGGTCGCCCTCCGACGCGCGCGACAGCAGATCCGCGAGTCTCGCGGTGTCGACGGCGTCCTGATTCGCGCGATCCGCGCGGGTACTCATGGCCGGAGTATCGCTCCCGATAGCCGTGCGCGGGGTCCCCGCATCGCCCGTCTGAGAGATGTTCGCGATGCGGACAGCCATTTCATCGGCCCAACGCTCAGGATCGGCCCGAATTGCCGGCCCCGTGTGGTTTCCGCAGAAGTCGCAGGCCCGAACGTCCCGATCAGAATGCTTCTGTTGACCAGCGAGAACGGCCTTTGGTATGCTCCGCGACTCGACAGGCTCGCCCGAGGCGGGTCAGCGGGCAGATAGCTCAGTTGGTAGAGCACGGCATTGAAAATGCCGGTGTCCCCGGTTCAAGTCCGGGTCTGCCCATTCGAAAAACCCGCCAGCAGGCGGGTTTTTTCATGCGCAGGGTGGTCGGTTGAGCCGATCAGCGGATCGGCGACGTCGACGCCCTGCGGACCAGCTCCACCGGAATCCGCTTGTTGATCCGCTCGTCGGTCGACTTCGTGTCGATGAGTTTGAGCATCTGCCGACAGGACTCCGCACCGACCTCAAAGAAGTTCATCCGGACGGTCGTCATCGGCGGGTCGGAAAGCGCCGCCACCGGGATGTCGTCGCAGCCCATCACGGAAACGTCCTTGCCCGGCTGCTTCGAGTGTGCCCGGAGGCTCTGATACGCACCGAGGGCCATTTTGTCGTTGGCGCAGAAAATGGCGGTCAGGTCGGGGTCCCGTGCCAGCAGCTCGTCGCAGGCGAGCTTCGCGGTTTCGACCTGAAACTCGCCGCCGGCGATCATCGATTTGCTGAGGCGCACCCCGTGGTCGGCGAGGCGTCCGACGAACGCATCGGTGAGCTCACGAGTAGTGAGGACCACGTCGTTCGGACCGGAGATGTGCGCGATGCGTGAGTGGCCGAGCTCGACCAGGTGGTCCGCCGCATCCCGACCCGCCGCGGCGTAGTCGCAGACCACGTGGTGCAGGTCCCACTGCGAGAAGTGGTTGTTCACGACCATGAGCGGACGGTCGGAGCCGTCGAATTCCTGGAGGAATTTGTGCTCCTCGGTCGCGCCGAGGAAGAAGATGCCGTCGACCGAGCAGTCCTCAAGCAACTGCATGTACTCGCGGCGTTTGATGTAGTCACGTCGCGCGACCTCGAGCAGGATGCGGAAGCCCCGTGCCGCGGCCTCTTCATAGATGCCGGAGATCAGTTCGCCGAAGTAGACATCGGCGAACGCGTTCTGGAGTTGAGG
>CAXAVQ010000056.1:0-10737 GCA_963971985.1 uncultured bacterium | reverse complement strand
GTCGCCGTTCCCATCGTCTATGTCCTCCTAGTGTCCCGTCTCTTCGACACGTCCCAGGGCCTCTACCCCGCTGAGCGGCTGGTCCACGCGGGGTTCTATGTCGCTCTCTTTCTCGGAATGACGATCTTGTTGGTGATGGGGCGACCCGAGCGGACGGGTCCGCTCTCGCTGTCGAGTTGAAGGCTCTTCGTGGGCTGCGCTGCGCGAAGACCACGCCACCCGCCGCGCAGACCAGCATCACGGCGCGTGCGGCGATCTTTCTGGGGCGGTTGTTGGCGGCCATAGCCGGTGGTCCTCGAACTCCGTTGAGATACTCTACGAGTCTGGGGTCGGCTGAGTTCGACTGCGATGGCGGCTCCTCGTGGGCTTCGCTGCGCATGGACCACGCTGCCCGCCGAGAATCAGGAAAGAGGCTCCTTTGTTCTCAACAGAAGTGATCGATCAGCGCGAGGGAGTGTGCGACGCGGAGCCCTCGTACCGCGGTTCCGTGTTGGTTGTCGACACCGGTATGGAACCCGAGATCCCTTACCTCTTGCTCAGTCCATCCGTGTTGGAGGACATCAAGAACTTCCGCCTAAACCCGGTGGAGTGGCGTAACCTCGCGGTCCGGACGACGACGGAGAGCGTCTACTTGTCGTGCGAGCACTACACGCCGCTCGGCGTCAGGCGATCCGCTTCGCACCAAGAGGAGCTGGAACGGGAGGTTGTTGAATCGATTTCCCGGGATGTGCTTGAAGCGTGCAAACTCGGCGTCATCTGGGAAGGCGACGCGGTCGGTGACTTTGTCACTGCAAACCTGTCCGAGATAGCGAGACGGTTCCCGGAATGCGAAGTGCTGGAAAGCGTGTGGACGCTCTGCGATCGGCCGAGGGTGCAAGAGAGCATTCCGTCCTACGCGCTCGGCTTCTTAGCGAACTGCGGAATCAGCCTTCCGGCGGATTGGCTTACCAGGTACTGGGCGAGGCACGGCGATTCGGCGCTGCCGTTCTTGGTCGACGCGTCCTACGGAGTGTTGCCGTGGAGCACCATTGCAAGTCTTGCGATAGATGTTCTGGAGGGGAAGCCTCCTCGCGCGAGAAGGTTAGCTGCCGAGTCGATTGTCAGGGGCGTGCCGGAGTCGGTCGATCGTGAGTCCATCGAGTACGAGCGTATCGCTCAATTGGCCGAACGCGGCTGCTGATTCGATCCAGCAGCCTGCTTCGCTCTCCCCTTCGCCTCCACCACCGACCGCCGCACCGGCGGGGTGTCGCTCAGTTCCTGAATCGCCATCGAGATGTCGCGGACCGGGATGAGCTTCAGGCCCTTCGGCGGCGTGATCTTCGTGCCGATGGGGACGAGCAGTCGTTTGTAGCCGAGGCGGGCGGCTTCGCGGATTCGGGCTTCCATCTGGGTGACGGGGCGGACTTCGCCGCCGAGGCCGACTTCGCCGACGGCGGCGGTGGCGTGGGGCAGGGCGCGCATGAGGTGGGAGCCGGTGATGGCCATGGCGAGCGCGAGGTCGGAGGCGGGTTCGGAGACGCGCACGCCGCCGACCGAGGAGGCGAACACGTCGCGGTCGTAGAGGTTGATGCCGGCGTGCTGTTCGAGCACGGCGATGAGCATGGCCAGGCGGTTGGTGTCCACGCCCGAGGCCTTGCGCTTGACCGAGCCGGGGAAGCCCGTGGCGGTGAGGGCCTGCATCTCGACGAGCACGCAGCGCGAGCCGGAGACGGTCGGCACGACGCAGGAGCCGGGGCGCGGGCCGCCTTCGAGCGAGCCCGCGGCGACGCTCGCGCCGTCGGGGACTTCGGTCAGGCCGCGCTGGCTCATCTCGAACAGGCCGATCTCCAGCGTGTTGCCGAAGCGGTTCTTGATGGAGCGGACGACGCGATGGGCGTGGTACCGGTCGCCCTCGAAGTAGAGCACGACATCGACAAGGTGTTCGAGCAGGCGCGGGCCGGCGAGCGTGCCTTCCTTGGTGACATGGCCGATGAGCACGACGGCGACGCCGGAGGCCTTGGCGAGGTAGACGAGGTCGGTGCAGCAGCGCCGGATCTGCGTGACGCTGCCGGGCGAGGCGTCGAGGTCGGCTTTGTAGACCATCTGGATGGAGTCGATGACGAGGACTTCGGGCTGGACCTTGCGGGCCTGCTCGACGATGCGCGCGAGGTTGGTGTCGGCGAGGACGAACAGGTTGTCGTCGGCCTCGGGCTCGTCGAGGACGCCGAGTCGCTCGGCGCGGAGTTTGACCTGCTCGGCGGATTCCTCGCTGGTGACGTAGAGCGTCTTGCGTTTGCGTGCCGCGAGGCCGCCCATCCCCTGCAGGAGAAGCGTGGACTTGCCGATGCCGGGGTCGCCCCCGAGCAGGACGACCGCGCCGGGGACGATGCCGCCGCCGAGGACACGATCGAACTCGCCGATGCCGGTCATCAGGCGCGGGCGCCCGGCGTCCTCACCGGTGGCCTCGCGAATCGGGACGGCCGACGGCGTAACGCCGGAGACGAGGTCGTGACCGTCCGGCCCCGCCGCGGCGTTGGCCCAGGCGGAGGCGAGGCCGCGCTGGGGGTCCTTGTCGGAGGAGGCATCGACGGCGAGTTCTTCGAGCGAATCCCACGTGCCGCAGGACGGGCACTTGCCCATCCAGCGGAGTTCGACCGCGCCGCAGGACGAGCAGACGTAGTTGCGGCGTTTTTTTGCCATGGGGGCAGTATAGCGAACAGGGCGCTAACAGGTGGGGTTAGTTCGCGGGCTGCTCGCCGAACGTGCGCCCGTCGTGACCGTTGTGTCCGTCATGCCCGGGGTTGGGTGGACGCCTGTCGCGAGGTGCCGCGCCGCCCTCGGCGTCTCGTCGTTCCTCTCCACTCAGGCCACTCGTACCGACAATCGACAGGCCTCCCGCACCTCCTGCGCCGCCGGACGCGGCCTGACCGAAGCCATGGCCGGCGTGTCCTCCGTGTCCGCCGTGCCCGCCCATGGCTTGGGCGCCGTGTCCGCCGTGGCCGTCGTGCGCGGTTCGACCGCGAAGATGCGCGGGGAGGATCTCCAAATCGGGGTAGCTTCCGCCGAGACCGCCGTCGCCGCCGTTCCCCGATCGCGCGCTCCCGCCGGTGCCGCCATCGCCGCCACGCCCGCCGGGCATGCCGAACATCGGATTCGCATCATCCAGACTCGTGGTCGAACCACCGGAGCCCCCGGCACCGCCTTGTGCACCTCGGGCGAAACCTGCATGACCTCCGTTGCCACCATTGCCGGCCGGAAGGACGCCGGCGTACTCGCCATCAGTGTTGACGAGCGGCAAAGCATCTATTCCCTGGCCACCGTTTCCGCCGTGCCCGCTGATCGCCTGGGCCCCGTGCTCGCCGGGTTCTCCGGGCTGGCCGGGCGCTCCCTTCGCACCGTCGAGTGCGTCGCTGGACAGTCGTCGCACGGCATCCTCGTCCTCAATGAAGGCGATCTCTTCGAGCCAGTCGGGGAGGCGCCAGTCTTCGGCTTCGGCATCGCCGCCGTCCCCGGCGTCGCCGCCGCTGCGCAGTTCGACCGTGGTTGCCGAGGCGCTCCCGTCCCCTCCGTCGGCGCCGTGGCCGGCGACGAGCGTGGTGGTCAGAAGTTTCGGGTTGCCCTGCCAGAGGACCGCGCCGGTGGTGCGGACCGAGCCGCCGTCCCCTCCGTTGCCGGCTGCAGCGCCGAGTCCGCCGCTGGAGGCTTCGATCCGCTCAAGCGATGTTCGGATGATCGGCGCCTCGATCTCGATGCTCCCACCGTCTCCGCCGTGCTGCCCGATGGTGCGCCCGTCGTTGCCAGCGCTGGGAACGAGCGATCCGTGGAGGTCTATCGAGGCCGGGCTGAGCAGGCGGATGGATCCACCGTGAGCGCCGGGGCCGTGGCTGAGCGTCTGGAGCGTCGCGCCTTCACTGACGGTGATCGGGCCGAGGGCTCGGATGGTCAGGTTGGGGCGTCCGGAACTCTCGATTCCGTCGACCACGATCATGCCGTCGATACGAACCTCGCCGGCGACGCGGAACTCGACCGGGCCTTTGAAGCGGATGGTCTCGTCGGCCTCGACGATCAGTTCGCTGACCTCACGCACGCTTCCGGGGAAAGCGGGGGCGGCGTTGTCGATCGCGGGGACGCTTGTCGTCGCGTTGGTCTGGGAGACGGGGGCGGCGGCGAGCGTGGCCATCACGCCGCAGCAGAGCAGCAGGGAGCGAGCGGTCATGGGGTTCTCCGGGTTCGAGCGGTCTTGGGTCGCGGAGACGACGTGCCGCCGCGTACCTGTTCAAGGTATCAGCGGGGTGGCTGGGTTCAAAGGAAAATCTGAACTGCTCGCGTTTCAGGCCCCGGCGTGGCTGCGCTCGCGTGACTCGCGGTCTTCGCGCATGGCTCGGAGTAGTTGCTCGGCCTTCTTCGAACTGAGCATGCCCCAGGCGACGGCGTCGGCGATTTTCTTCTCGAACTCGCTCTCTTCGTTGCCCATCATGGTCCGGGCGTCGGCGGGTGAGATCGAGCCCTCGGCGACGTAGGCGGCGATCTCGCGCCGGGTCGTCTCGCGCTGGCGGGTCTGGTACATCTTGCGGATGTTGGAGAAGAGGACCCAGAAGATGATGAGCAGCATCAGGGCGCCGAAGGCGATGGCCTCGGAATAGTCGATTTCCGCAAGGGTCGCGGGGATATGGATGTCGGCGGTCTGCATCGCGGGTTCCTCCTCCGGCGCCACGGGCGAGGCCGGGCACTCTTCCTTGGGAATTGTGTCCGAGCGATTTCGGTTTGAGCAGGGGAATTGCTCGAAAACCATGCCGGAGTGGCAAAAAAATCCCCGGGGCTCACGCCCCGGGCTCTTGTCGCGTGTTTTCGGTCGGCTTACCGGTCGAGTTCGGCGGCGACGACGTTGAGAGAGCCGATGATCGCCACGATGTCCGACAGGAGGTGGCCCTCGGTGAGGCGGGCCATGGTGGCGTAGTTCATGAAGCTGGGCGGGCGGGTGTGGGCCCGGAAGGAGCGGGGGCCGCCATCGGCGACGATGTAGTAGCCGAGTTCGCCGTTGGCGGTCTCGTTGGCGCCGTAGACCTCGGCGACGGGGGTGTCCCAGCCGCGGTTGGACATGATGATCTCGAAGTGCTGGATGAGGCCTTCGATGGAGCCGTAGACGTCCTTCTTGTCGGGCTTGACGATCTTGCCGTCGGCGAAGGTGTCGATCGGGCCGCCGGGGATGTCGTCGATGAGTTGGCGGATGATGTGGGCGGACTGCTTCATTTCTTCCATGCGGACGTGGAAGCGGGCGAAGGCGTCGCCGTCCTCGTGGACGATGACCTTGAAGTCGACGGGGTCAGCGCCCTGGCCGTCCCAGTTCTTCTGGTAGCAGAGGTAGGGCTCGTCCTTGCGGAGGTCGCGTTCGACGCCGGAGGCGCGGGCGCAGGGGCCGGAGAGCCCCCAGGCGATGGCTTCTTCCTTGCCGATGGTGCCGATGTTGGCGACGCGATCGATGAAGATGCGGTTGCGCATCAGCAGGTTTTCCATATCGGCGATGGCCTGGGCGAGTTCCTCATCGATGAAGCGCTTGACCATCTTCTTGAAGACGGCTTCGTCGGGCAGGTCCTGCATGGCGCCGCCGACGCGGGTCCAGTCGGGGTGGTAGCGCTGGCCGGCGATGAAGTCGCAGATGTCGTAGACGCGCTCGCGCTGGTTGAAGCCGTAGAGGAAGGCGGTGAAGCCGCCGAGGTCGAGGGCGGCGGCGCCGCAGCACAGGAGGTGGTCCTGGATGCGGGCGAGCTCGGCCATGATGGTCCGGAGCACCTTGCAGCGGGGGGTGATGTCGATGTCGAGCAGCTTCTCGACGGCGTGGTGCCAGCAGATGTCGTTGGCGATCGGGCTCAGGTAGTTCATCCGGCTGACGATCGTGACGTACTGGTTGTAGTCCATGTGCTCTGCGAGCTTCTCGAAGCCCGAGTGCAGGTAGCCGATGTGGGGGGTGCAGCGGGCGACCCGCTCGCCGTCGAGCTCGAGCACGAGGCGGAGGGTGGTGTGGGTCGCGGGATGCTGCGGGCCGAAGTTCAGGGTCCAGCGGTCGCCGGTGTCGACGTGCCCCTTGAGGTAGTCGAGGGACTCTACATCGGTGTCGTAGCCCTCATCGGGCTTGATGGTGTACGGCATGACGAGCCTTTCTGGGGTCTTCGGGCGGCCTGAGGGGCGGTAAGAGGCCCCCGGCGGGTGACGAGTATAGGGGCTGGGCTGCGGCGATACACCTCGTCGTGGGTGGCCAAGATCGCGCACCAAGGCCCGGATATGCCCGCAGGCAGTTATGGGGAATCCGGGCGGGGTCGAGCAGAGTGCGGGTTGTGACGTCTGGGCGGATCGAAGTCGTCGTGTCGGGATCGGTGCGAGTGCATATCGGGGCCGGGAGGGCCGATCCATGACGACGGGGCGCGCCCGGTGGACGCGCTGCCACGGAAGGACTTTCCACCAACGAACGCATCGGACCAGGGAAAGGGCCGGGCGCTCGGATCAGCAACCTCAGGACACAGCAATCCCTTAAGGAGCAGGCAGATGAACGTGCATGATCAGGGCTTTGGATTCAACGGACGCCGCGTCGTCGTCACCGCCATGGTTTCGGCCCTCGCGGCCGGATCGGCGATTCTCGGCGGCTGCAACGGTAACGGCGAGAACGCGTTCCGCAGCGGCACCCCCAACGGCTACTCGGAGGAGGCTCTCGCCGCCCAGGCGACCGTGAGCATCGACCCCGCGCAGACGCAGGGCGAGTTCACCTCCACGTGGTACAACCAGCAGGCTTCGCAGGTGAACCTCCCCGACCGCTGGGTCGGTGAGGCCCTCTCGGCGACCGCCGAGAACGAGGCCCGTCGCGCCGCGGCGCAGTCGGCCCTCGTCACCAACGACGCGAACCGCTTCGAGCGTCTCGCGGCCCAGAACGCCCAGTTCGTTCAGGCCGAGACCAACAAGAACATCGGCTGGTACAAGGCCGACGAACTGAACGGCGTGTACGCCGCGAAGATCGACGAGATGGAAGGACAGGCGCAGAGCACCGTGCTCGCCAACGAGGCCCAGCAGCAGCGCAACAACGCCGAAGTCGCCATCAACACCCTCGAGTGGCAGAACCAGTTCGAGCGGATGTACGCCGAGGCCGAGCGCGCCTGGGCCCAGGCTCAGGGCGACCACTCGAAGATGCTCGCCGAGCGCGAGGCCGTCGAAGAGCGTGGCCGCTTCCAGCTCGACCAGATGCGCACCGTCGCGGACATGACCTCCGAGCGGGCCGAGAACAAGGTCAGCCAGCTCCGCGCCGAGGCCACCTCGGTGTCCGAGCACACCGCCGCGCAGGTCGCCGCGCTGAACAAGCAGATCGAAACCGCCGCCCAGCGCTTCGAAGCGCAGGCCAGCGAGTTCGCGAACCGCGCGTCCACCCTCGACGAGTTCTCCGAGGCCAAGAGCAAGGAACTCCGCGCTCTGGCCAAGGCTCTTGAGGAGCAGGACGTCAACGGCAACTTCGAGGTCGCCCTCGTCGAGGCCGACACGAACTTCGAGCGCACCAAGGCCGAGGCCGAGCGCATGATGGTCGCCGCCGAGGCGCTCAACCAGAGCACCCGCGCCGAGGTCGACCGCATCCGCGCCGAGTCGGACATGCGTCTGGCGGTCGGCGAG
This sequence comes from uncultured bacterium, assembly GCA_963971985.1. Taxonomy (GTDB): domain Bacteria; phylum Planctomycetota; class Phycisphaerae; order Phycisphaerales; family UBA1924; genus JANSXG01. The sequence goes on along the minus strand of CAXAVQ010000056.1, from coordinate 3,111 downwards.
ACCAACTACCAGAACGAGCTCGCGGCGATCGAGCGCTTCGTCGAGCACGGCGAGGCGGAGATCTCCTTCCGTCGCGCCGAGGCCGATCGCATCGAGCGTGAAGCCCGCGCCGAGTTCATCAAGGCGGAAGCCGCGGCCCGCGCCGCCGCCATCCGCGAGGCCTCGCGTCACCAGCAGGCCCTGACCGAGAACGAGCGCAAGCTCATCACCGCCGAGGCCGAGTCCGAGGCCCGGCGCATCCAGGCCGACCTGCACCGCGAGCTGGCCAACCAGGCCAAGCGCGGTTCCTCGGCCCTGCCCGGCAAGACCAACCCGCAGACCCCCGGCGCGACCAACAACGACGCCAACCCCGAGCTCGCCGACGCTTCCGAGAAGCCCGCGATCCTCGAGCCCGAGCGCGTCGCCCGCTTCAAGGGCGCTCTCGCCGAGGCCGCCGCGATCCGCAAGCACGAGGACGCCGCCGAGCGTGACCTGTACGCCACCGTCCAGGAGCGCACCACCCAGGCCAGCGCCTGGTGGGACCAGCAGGTCGCCAAGCACAACGCCGAACTGGCCCGCGCGGACTCGATCCAGCGCAAGGGTTCGGCGGACATCGAGGAGCTGTTCCTGCAGGCCGAGAGCATGATCGCTCAGGCCGAGGCGGAGCGCAGCCGCTCGGTGGTCGTCGCCGAGGCCTCGAAGCGCGAGACCCTCGCCCAGATCGTGAACCTCACCGCCCAGGCCGAGTCGACCGACAAGACCTCCGAGGCGCAGATCCGCCAGTTCCTGGCCCGCGCCGCCGCCGCCGAAACCTCCGGCAGCTCCGAGGTCCGCTCGCTGATCGTCCAGCGTGACTCCGCGAAGACCCGCGGCGAGGCCGAGGCCAAGCGTCTGCTCGCCGAGGCCGAATCGCTCGAGAAGAGCCAGAGCGCCGTCGTCGCCCAGATGCGTCAGGAGATCAAGACCGCCGAGCAGCAGCTCAACGCGGAACTCGCTCGCCTGGACCAGGTCGCCGAGTCGTTCATCGCGATCGCCGAAGCCACCTACAACGAGGCCTCGTTCGTCGCCGACACCTTCGCCAAGATCTCGAAGGCCAACGCCACCGAGATGGCCCTCTCCAACGAGGCCGAGGCGCAGATCGCGGCTTCGAACGTCGAGTACATGCACTCGCTCCGCAACGCGACCAAGCTCGCCGCTTCGGCAGCCGTCTCGCGTGCCCTCGCCGACGCCACCTACGAGTTCTCGACCTTCCAGGCCGAGGACACGGGCGCCCGCTCGCGTATCCTCGCCGAGTCGCGCATGGCCGAGGCCGCCGCGAACGCGCAGTTCCAGATCGCCAGCGCTCAGGACCAGGCGGTGCGTTCGCTGTTCGACAGCCGCATCGTCCAGACCGAGTCGGAGCGGAACCGCGCCTTCGCGAACCAGTACCTCGCGCAGATGCAGGGCAAGGCGTCTGTTGAGCAGGCCCTCGCCGCCGCGGCTGCGTACCAGGACCTCTCCAATGAGGCCATCGCCCGCCTGAACCAGCGTGCGGTTGAGTTCTCCAACACCGCCCAGGTCAACTGGGACGAGCGTCTGGCGAACGCGACCGGCAAGCTGCCGACGGTTGAAGAGTCCGAGTCGCTGTACCTGCAGGCCCTGCGTGACCTGGAGAACAGCCAGGCGACCTACAGCCCGAACCCGATGCCCGTGATCACCAACGTCCCGGTCAACCTGGACAACTGATCACGCGTCTGATCGACCGATCCGTTTCGGATCAAACACTCAGGGATTGCTGATCCCGGCGGACCCAGGCGAGAGCCTCGGTCCGCCTTTTCGTTTTGGGCAACAAACAAGAGCCCGGAGCGCGAGCTCCGGGTATCTCTTCGTTCTTCGCAATCAAAGTCAGGTACCCGGAGCTCGCGCTCCGGGCTCCTGTTCAGGCAAGCAGCTCACTCCCCGATCGTCTTCTTCCGCCTCAGGATGTGGTGATAGTGCTGCGCGAACCGGTGGGCCTCATCGCGGATGGCCTGGCAGAGTTTCAGGCCGAGGTTTTCGCGTCCGAGGCGGATGGGTTCTGACTTTTCCTGCACGTAGATCAGCTCTTCCTTCTTCGCCAGCGAGATGACCATGGGCGGCTTGCGGTCCATGCCTTCGAGCGCTTCCATCGCGGCGTGGAGCTGGCCGAGGCCGCCGTCGATGAGGATGACATCGGGGTAGAGCTCGTGGCCCTGTCCGGCCTCGCGGTAGCGGCGCGAAACGACTTCGCGGATGGAGGCGTAGTCGTCGTTGCCGCCTTCGACCGAGCGGATGCGGTAGCGCCGATACTCGTCCTTGAAGGGTTTGCCGTCGATGAAGCAGACCTTGGAACCGACGGTCTCGCCGCCCTGCAGGTGCGCGATGTCGATGGCCTCGATGCAGCGGGGAGGCTGGTCGAGGCCGAGGGTCTTGGCGAGGGAGCGCGGGCCCTTGAGCGGGTCGATGTAGCCGATCTCGCTTTCGGGTTGCCAGCCGTCGCGGATGTTGCCGCGCTCGGCGAGCTTCTGGATGGACTTGATCTGGTCGCGGATCGCCGCGGCCTGTTCGAACTTGAGGTCGGCGGCGAACTGCTCCATCTCCTGCTTCATCTCGCGCAGCACGCTGGAGCGTTTGGAGCCGAGGAAGCGTGTGAGGCGGTCGATGTCGCCGGCGTAACGCTCCGGGCTGATCTTGTCGGCGCAGGGCGCGGTGCACTGGCCGATGGCGTGAAGGATGCAGGGCCGGAAGTACTTGTTCTTCTCATCGCCGGCGACGATGTCGAGTTTGCAGGTGCGGAACTTGAAGATCCGCTGCATGATCTGGAGGGCCTCGCGCAGCGCGCTGACGTGGGTGAAGGGACCGAAGAGGCGAGCCCCCTTCATGTACGGCAGCTCGTCTCCCGCTTCGCCGAGGCCGGTCGGGTTGCGCGTGATGAACACGCGCGGGTAGTCCTCGTTCTTCGTGACGACGAGGTAGGGGAAGGTCTTGTCATCGATGAGGCGGACATTGAAGCGGGGGCGGATGTCCTTGATCAGCCGGTTCTCTGTGAGCAGGGCTTCCCACTCGCCCTCGCAGAGCAGGACCTCGAAATCGTGGACGAGGTCGCGCATCGGCTCCTTCTTGGGGCCGAGGTCG
>CAXAVQ010000055.1:0-10775 GCA_963971985.1 uncultured bacterium | reverse complement strand
GACTTGGCTCCTCGGAGCCCTCTGCGCCACCATCGATGTCCGCCATCGCCGGCGCAAACGACTCAACAGCGCCGAATGATCGCCTTCGCCACATTCTTCCCTTGAGGGAGAATGTGGTCGCGAAGCAACCGGATGAGTAGTCAGCGGCGCATCCGCTGCGAGTCAATCCCGCAAGTCGAAGATGACCAGCGACTCAACACCATCCGTATCAATCCGGGCTGCTACAGGAGGTCCGTCATCACTCGCGTACGAGTAGTCGAGATATCCCGGCACATTCCCGTGGAGATACCCTCGCCAAACCCCGAAGATCTCGGCCCGCGTCTCCTGATCGACACCCCTTCCGTCGAGCGCGTTGCCGATCGCTCGATAGTCGGCCGCAGCTCGACCCCAAGGGCCGCACGCGATCCCATTGGCACCCGTCGCGCCAGTCCGTCGCCACTCGCCGGGAAGCCCCGGAGCCTCATGCACCGCCGGGAGCATCGGCGAAGACGAAACCGGGATGCCGAAAACCTCGACCGTCTCCTTCGTCGCGCCGCTGTTGATGTCGAGATAGCGCACCCGACTGGTCTGTATCCACACGAGCTACGGCCCAACCAGGAACGCGATCAGCCCTGCCAAAGCAAGCACAACACGCTTCGGCACACCGAGCGAACGCCAAGAGCCATCGCCACCGGATTCTGTGGCCTTCTCGTTATTCGAAAGGTCGGTCATGCTGCGATATACGAGCCGCTACCGAGTTCGGTTCCGGTTGCTCCCTCTCCCCTTGCGGGAGAGGGCCGGGGTGAGGGGTTCGCACCGCAGGTGCGACGGCTCCGTGTGGCATGCTCAAGCGGAGCTTGAGCATGCTCCCCACAGCCCGAGCACGCTCAAACGAGTTTGAGCGTGCCACGCTCGCCTGTCACTCCGCCCCGCAATACTCGCTCATCGGCGGGCACGAGCACACCAGGTTCCGGTCGCCCCACGCGTTATCAATCCGCCCGACGCTCGGCCAGAACTTCGCATCGCGCAGCCACGCCATCGGCCACGCCGCCTGCTCGCGCGTGTACGGGTGCTTCCAGTCATCGCTCCCGATGACATGCACGGTGTGCGGCGCGTTGCGCAGCGGGTTGTCTTCCGCATCCATGGCGCCCTTCTCGATCGCATCGATCTCTTGGCGGATCGCGATCATCGCGTCGCAGAAGCGGTCGAGCTCGGGCTTCGACTCGCTCTCGGTCGGCTCGATCATCAGCGTGCCCGGCACCGGCCACGACATCGTCGGGCCGTGGAACCCGAAGTCCATCAGACGCTTGGCGATGTCGTCGATCCGGATGTTCGCGCTCTTCTCGAAGCCGCGGCAGTCCACGATGAACTCGTGCGCCACGTAGCCGTTGGTGTCCGTGTACAGGATGTCGTAGTGCTCGCCGAGACGCTTGGCCATGTAGTTGGCGTTCAGGATCGCCACCTGCGTCGCCTTCTTCAGGCCCGCAGCGCCCATCATCGCGATGTAGACATAACTGATCGTCAGGATGCTCGGGCTGCCGTAGGGCGCTGCCGAGATCGGGCCGATCGCGAACTCGCCGGCGGTATCGGGGCGCTCGACCGGGTGGGCGCGCACGGCGACCGGGCCGACCCCCGGCCCGCCGCCGCCGTGGGGGATGCAGAAGGTCTTGTGCAGGTTGAGGTGGCACACATCCGCGCCGCACTTGCCCGGGCTGGTGAGCCCGACCTGCGCGTTCATGTTCGCGCCGTCCATGTACACCTGCCCGCCGTGGGAGTGGATCAGGTCGCACACTTCGCGGATGGTCGATTCGAACACGCCGTGCGTCGACGGGTAGGTGACCATGAGCGCCGACAGTTTCTCGCTGTGCTTCTCGGCTTTGGCCTTCAGGTCGTCCATGTCGATGTTGCCCGCGTCATCGCACTTCACCGGCACGACCTGCATGCCCGCCATGACCGCTGACGCCGGGTTGGTGCCGTGCGCCGAGGTCGGGATCAGGCAGACATCGCGCTGGTTCTCTGTGCCCTGCTTGCGGGCGTTGTGCTCGTGGTACGCGCGGATGACCAGCAGCCCCGCGTACTCGCCCTGCGCGCCCGCGTTCGGTTGCAGACTCACCGCCTCGAAGCCAGTGATCTCGCAGAGCCAGCGCTCGAGCTCGCGGAACATGTGCGTGTAGCCGCGCCACTGCGTGTCCGGGGCGAACGGGTGGATGTTGCCGAACTCCGGCCACGTCACCGGGATCATCTCGCTGGTCGCGTTGAGCTTCATGGTGCACGAGCCGAGCGGGATCATGCTGTGCGCCAGCGACAGATCGCGACCCATCAGCTTGAAGATGTAGCGCAGCATCTCCGTCTCGCTGTGGTAGGTGTTGAACACCGGGTGCGTCATGTATTCACTCGTCCGCTCGAACGAGCCGAACTTCAGGATGCCGTCGCGCTCCGCCTCGGCGAGCAGGTCGTCGATATGGAAACCGGTGTAGTGCCCGAAGTTGAAGCAGGCCAGCAGATCGGCGACGAGCGCGCGGTCCGCGGTCTCGTCGAGAGTCACGCCCAGCGTGCCGTCGGCGTACTCGCGCAGGTTGATCTGGCGCTCCCGCGCGGCGTCGGCCACCTGGCGCGACGCGTGCGCCCGCCCCTTGCCGAGCTTGATCCGGATCGTGTCGAAGATCGGCCCGTCGCCGACCGTCGTGTGACCGAGGCGCTCCAGACCCTTGATCAGCGCGCAGGTGTACGCGTGCGTGCGATCGGCGATCCGCTTCAGCCCCTGAGGCCCGTGGTATGCGCCGTAGAACGAGCTGATGATCGCCAAGAGCGCCTGCGCGGTGCAGATGTTGCTCGTCGCCTTGTCACGCTTGATGTGCTGCTCGCGCGTCTGGATCGCCATCCGCAGCGCCATGTTGCCCTGGGCATCCTTCGAGACGCCGATGATCCGGCCCGGCAGCTTGCGAGCGTGCTGCTCGTGCGTCGAGATGAACGCCGCGTGAGGACCGCCCAGACCCATCGGCACGCCGAACCGCTGCGCCGAACCGACGCACACGTCCGCGCCCCATTCGCCCGGAGGCGTGATCACCGTCAGCGCCAAGAGGTCGGTCGCGGCGACCGTCAGGCAGCCCGCGTCCTTCGCCTTCTTCGCGAGATCCGAGTAATCCTCGATCCGACCGTCGGTGGTCGGGTACTGCACGAGCACGCCGCACAGGCCGCCCTCGCCGTGGTTGAAGTCGATCTCGGAGATCGGCCCGATCTTCAGATCGACGCCGAGGCCGCGGGCCCGGGTCTCCAGCAGCGCCAGCGTCTGCGGGTGGCAGTCGTCCGACGCCCAGAACCCCGTCTTCTTATGACGCGCGATCGAGATGCACATGCCCATCGCCTCCGCCGCCGCGGTCGCCTCGTCGAGCAGGCTCGCGCCCGCCAGGGGCAGACCCGTCAGGTCGGCGACCATCGTCTGGAAGTTGAGCAGCGCTTCAAGCCGGCCCTGCGCGATCTCCGCCTGGTACGGCGTGTACTGCGTGTACCAGCCGGGGTTCTCCAGCACATTCCGAAGAATCACCGGCGGCGTCACCGTCCCGTGGTAGCCCATGCCGATGCACGAGCGGTACACCTTGTTCTTGCCCGCGATGGTCTTGAGCGCCTGCAGGAACTCGCTCTCGCCGCGCGGCGAGGGGATGTCGAGCTCGCGATCGAGGCGGATGTCGCTCGGCACGGTCGCGTCGGACAGGGCGTCGAGCGAGTCGAAGCCGAGCGTCTGGAGCATCGCCTCGATCTCGTCGTGCGACGGGCCGATGTGGCGATCGATGAACCCGTCGGCGAAATCGAGAACGCTTCGGGTGCTTCCGGCGGCGGAGTGGGCGATGGTCACTTTGGGCTCCGAGGTCGAAGAGGACTGGGTGGCGATGGTCATGAGTCGATTCCGGGATAGCAGCACGGGCCGCGCGAGCCTGTCGCGAGGCTGGTGTCGGCTCTGGAAGCCGAAGGGCTGGATGGGAGGCGAAAACTGGGCAGGCCGGCCACGATTCGGGTGCGTTCCGGCCGCAGGAGCGCGATCGAACCCCATTCTAAGCGGTTCACCCTGCTCGGACCATGACTTTGAAGGTCGTGTTCAACCCGTATTTCGCATCGGTTCAGGGACTACCCGGTAGGATTGCCTGCAAGGCCCTTGGGGCCAGACCGCACTTGAGGAGTAAAACGAACATGTCCACCGACCGATCACGCCCCGCCGGGCGCACCCGTGCCCTGCTCACCCTCGCCCTCCCGGCCATCCTGACCGGGGCCGCGGCGACCGCCATCGCCTCCGAAACCGAGCGTGAGGGCATCCCGAAGCTTCCCACTTCCAGCGAGTACGTCATCCGCGACACCCTCGCCGAGCTGCACCCGGACGTGTTCACCTACATGCAGCACCTCGTGACCCTCTCCAACCCCTTCATGGAAGGCCGGGCCGCCGACACGCGTGGCAAGGAAGTCGCCGCCGAGTACATCCAGTGGTACTTCACCCGGATGGGCTTCGAGCCGGCCTTCACCGACGTCACCGTCGACTACGACGCCACCGACCACGCGGAAGAAGGCGACAGCTACCTCCAGCCCTTCTCCGTTCGCGGCACGCGCGAGGCCACCAAGGCCGTCGCCGTCTTCGAGTCCGGCGACGATCGCTTCGCCCCGACCGTCGGCGAGCAGTTCAACCCCGTCGGCTTCTCCGGCAACGCCGACGCCACCGGCGAACTCGTCTTCGTCGGCTACGGCATCGAAGAAGGCCCCGACGACTACACCTCTTTCGAGGGCGACGTCGACCTCACCGGCAAGATCGCCATGGTCCTCCGCTTCGAGCCCATGACCGACCTCGGCAACAGCCAGTGGGAAGACGGTCGCGGCTGGAGCCGCCACGCCTCGCTCTACAACAAGATCGACGCGCGTGGACCAGCTCGGCAACGTCCGCAGCATGAACTTCCCGATCGACCTCGACGTCCCCGCGGTCATGGTCACCCCGACCGAGGCCGACCGGATCGTTCGCGCGTTCGACAAGGAAGGGCGCCCGCTGCTCGGCCTGCGCCGCATCGCCGATGCCGGCTCGCACGGGCCGATCGCGCTCGGCGGCGAAGTCGAACTCGGCGTCCGCATCGAAGAGAAGCGCCAGTGGACCGCCAACGTCGGCGGCCTGCTCCGCGGCGCGGGCTCGCTCGCCGATGACTACGTCGTCGTGGGCGCCCACTACGACCACGTCGGCTACGGCAACTTCGGCTCCCGCGCCGGTGCCGCCGGTCGAGGCGTGCTCCACGCCGGCGCCGATGACAACGCCTCCGGCACCGCCGCGATGCTCGTCACCGCCCAGCACCTCGCCGACCGCTACGCCGAGATCGCCGCGTCCGACGCCGAGCAGGGCATCGAGACGCCCCGGCGCTCGATCATCTTCGTCGCCTTCGGCGCCGAGGAGATGGGCCTGCTCGGCGCCGCCCACATGGCCGGCGCGCTCGGTATGGACCTTGAGCGCGTCGCCGGCATGATCAACCTCGACATGGTCGGTCGCCTCCGCGACTCGGCGGTCGAGGCCTACGGCGTGGGCACGAGCGAGAGCTGGGAGCAGATCATCAACGACGCCAACGAGGGCCCGAACCTCGACATCAACATGGTCTCCGCCCCCGGCGGGCGCTCCGACCACGCGACCTTCGCGCGCCGGGACATCCCCGCGGTCCACTTCTTCACCGGGCTGCACGAGGACTACCACGCGCCCGGCGACACCGCCGACAAGATCAACTACGTCGGCGCGGTCCGCATCGCGCACCTCTGCTCGGGGATCACCGAGACGGTCGCGCTGCGTGACGAGAACCTGATCTGGGACGACCAGCCTCGCGAGATGGGCGCCGGTTCGCTCAACCCGCGCTCGCGCCGCACTCCTCAGGCCGAGCCCGAGTCCGACGACGGCCCGGTCACCGAGGACGAAGCCGAAGAAGCCGACGAGCAGGCCGACGCCGGTCGCCCGGAGATGCGCAACCGCGTCCGCTTCGGCATCGCACCGGGGTCGTACGACGCCGAGCGCCCGGGCGTGCTTGTCGGTGAGGTGTTCGAGGACACCCCCGCCGCGGAAGCCGGCGTGCAGACCGGCGACCTGATCGTGACCTGGGAGGGCGAGGACGTCGCCGATGTCCGGGCCTGGTTCACCAAGTTCATGACCCACGAGCCCGGCGACACCGTGACCTTCCAGGTGAAGCGCGGCGAGGAGACCCTGACGCTCAAGGCCGAACTCAAGGCCCGGGGCGACACGGACTGATTGACTGACCGAACGATCCCCGAACCAAGTGGGGTATCGTGATGGGGTTGAGGGCGGATGCTTCGGCATCCGCCCTTTTTTCATTGAAATGATTGGGTCCCTGGCGCAGGCTGGGAACAGGACTCGCGGTCTTGAACAGTCGAATCACACGGAGGAGCACCCCATGAACCCACGAACCCTTTCCCTTTTCGCGGCGCTGTGCGCCACCTCCGCCACGCTGGCCGGTGGCGGCGTGATCGAGTCCACCTTCGACGCCGACGAGGAGGGCTGGAGCACGCTGAATGACGCTACGGCCTTCACCTGGACCGACGAGTTTGGCAACCCCGTCGGCGCGATCCGGGCAACAGACCAGGCATCGGGCCAGTGGTGGTTCTACAGCGCCTCTGACGCTTACCTTGGCGACAAGTCGTCGTTCCTCGGCGCGCAGCTGTCCTGGGACATTTACGGCATCGCCGGGAACCAGAACGACGACAACCGCGCGGACGTGATGCTCTTCGGGACGGATCTCCAGATCGGCATCAACGTGCCGGTGGAGCCGGTCAACGGCGAGTGGACGTCGTGGTCGGTGATTATTGACGAGGTCGCGGATTGGCGGATCGTGAGTTCGACGTCCAACGGCACGCTCACGTCGACGCCCGCGACCTCGGCGGATATCGAGGCCGTGCTGGCCGACCTCCAGGGGCTGTACCTCCGCGGGGAGTACACCGTCGGGGGCGACTCCACGGCGATCGACAACGTGCGCCTCGCTCCGCCGCCGTGCGGGGATGTCACGGGCGACGGCAACGTCGACCTGGCGGACCTGAACCTCGTGCTCGGGATGTTCGGGATGGATACCTCTGGCGGCGATGCGAACGGGGACGGCACGGTGAACCTCGCGGACCTCAACCTGGTGCTGGGCCAGTTCGGCGGGAGCTGCTGAGCAGACGTGTCCGGGTGGGTGCGCCCGTGCCTAGCATGCTGGCGTGCGGACCCGTTACGACCGATTTCGGAGCGCGATCTTCTTGAACATCGCGATCACGTTCGCGGCCGTGCTCGCGGCCGCGGTCTCGGCGCAGTTCTCGAACGGGCTCCACTGGGTGCTGAGGCCGTTGGTGTTTTTCGGCCTGCTGGGCTACTGGTCGTATCTGGGCGTGCTGCTGTATCGCTATCGGCGGGCGCACACGCTGGCGAGGGCGCACGACGGGCTGGTGTGTCCGTACTGCGCGTACCTGCTGACCGACGAGCGGAAAGGCGACCGGTGTCCGGAGTGCGGGGCGACGTGCCCGAGCGCCGGCGTTGCGGAATACTGGGCCACCCTCGCGTCGCGACGCGGCCTCGCTCCGGAGCGGGAGTTGCGCGAGCGCTGCGGCATCGGCCCGGCGCGCTGATCAGCCCGGCGTGGGCGAGGGTTGGGGCGAAGCGGCTGTGCCCTGCATCGACACGCTGCGCGTGGGCATGCCACCCACAGGCGGTTCGTTATGAGCGCGGGTCCCCGAAGCTCGCGCTTCGGGCTCCTGTTCGTCGCGCGGGCGCACCCGGTCCTTTCGGAGTCGTGATCTGGACTGGGCGAGGAGGGCGCGAGCGCAGCGGGCGGCTTCGGTGAGCTTCTTGAAGCGGTCGTCGAGGTGTTTGAGGCCGATCTCGGCGTATTCGGCTTCGGCGGTCTTGGCGCCGAGTTTGGCTTCGCAGAGGGCCCCGGTGAGTTCGTCGCGGCTGGCTTTGCTGGTGCGGACCTCCTCGATGAGGGCGGTCAGGGCCCCGGACGCCGCGGCTTCATTGGAGGAGGCGAGCAGGCGGGCCCGCTGGTCGAGCAGTCGCTGCATGCGCTGGATCTGCTCCTGCACCTCGGGTGTATCGAGGATCCGCATGAGCCGGCTGAGGGGGAGGCCGACGGTGCGGGCGACATCGGCGTAGCTCTGATCGGGGTCGAGCAGGGCGTGGAGGATGGAATCGAGCTTGTTGGGGGTGACGGCTGGGGTGATCATGGCCCCATTGTGCGCACGGTTTTTGTTTGGGTCAAGGGTTTTGTTTGGATTTTGGGTGGGTTGGTGACATGGTGGTGTCAGTGAACGGATTCGAGGCGATGGGGCACCCCATGGCGGTCTGACAGGCAAATCGGTACGGTGGGCGGGCGTTTCATTTCGCCCTGAATCATGGGAGTCCACGATGGACCTGATCGATCGTTTGCGTGACCTCGCCGCCCGCGTCAGCCCGCAACTTGAGCGACTCGAGACCGAGGAGGCGACCAAGACGGCCCTCGTCCTGCCGTTCCTGAACGCCCTCGGCTACGACGTGTTCAACCCGCTGGAGGTTGTCCCCGAATTCACGGCGGATGTCGGCATCAAGCGCGGCGAGAAGGTCGATTACGCGATCTCGATCGGCGGCAAGCCAGCGATGTTGATCGAGGCCAAGCATTGCGGCTCGAATCTGGACACAGCTCACGCATCGCAGCTCTACCGCTACTTCTCAGTGACGCCCGCCCGGATCGCCATCCTGACGAACGGCATCGAATACCGGTTCTACTCGGATCTCGAAGAGCCGAACAAGATGGATTCGCGGGCGTTCTTCGAGTTCGACCTCATGGACATCGAGGAGCGCCACGTCGAAGTGCTCAAGCAGTTCCGGCGCGATCACTACGACGCGGAGAAGGTGCTGGCCAACGCCAACGACCTCAAGTACCGGCGCGGCATCAAACGCCTGTTCAACGAGGAATGGGCGAACCCTTCGGAAGACTTCGTTCGCGTGTTCGCGTCGCGGATCTACGACGGGCGCATGACCCAGAACGCGAAGGAGCAGTTCACGGCGATCGTGAAGACCGCGTTCCACGAGTTCGTCCAGGATCGCGTGTCCCAGCGCCTTCAGATGGCCCTTGAGCGGTCGAGAGAAGAGAACGCCGAGGAAACGAAGGCGGCAGAGGAAGCCGTAGTTATCGATGAAAAGTCCGTCGAGACGACGGAGATGGAGATGGAGGGCTACCACATCGTCCGCGCGATCGTCGCGGAGGTGGTGCCGCTGGATCGCGTGTTTATCCGAGACACGATGAGTTACTGCGGCGTGCTGCTCGATGACAACAACCGCAAGCCGATCTGTCGCCTGCACTTCAACGGCAAAAAGCTCGCGCTGAGCACGTTCGACGACAAGAAGAACGAGACGCGTCACAACATTGAGCGGACTTCGGACATTTACAAGCACGCGAAGGCTTTGCGGGATGTGGTGAAGCACTACGACTCGGGATCGTGAGGGTTGCGGGGCCTTCCGCTTCGCTGCAGACCCCGGCACCCTGACGAGAGCATGCTCAAAGCGAGTTTGAGCATGCCACACGGGAGCCCCCTCATCCGTCCGCTTCGCGGCCACCTTCTCCCGCCGGGGGAGAAGGGAAGGAGCTGCTTCCTGCCGGGCGCGGCTCGTACCGGAGTGGGGGCACGTGGGCTTCGCTTCGCGAAGACCACGCCACCCGGGGTGTGCGGATGGGGCGGGTGGCGCGACTTCCTATACTCGAACCCACGAATCGACCGGCCTCGTGCCCGACTCTCTCGAACCGCAAGGAGACGACCGTGACGTGGAACCGACGGCTGAACCGGATGGGTGGGACTTGCATTGGCTGCGCGCTCGCGCTCGGCGGGCTCGCGGCGATTGGCGCTGCGAGCGGGTGCGCGAGTTCCGAGCAGACCGGCGCGTCGTGGGCGGTGACGCACCCGGAGGTGCGTGCGCAGCTCCTGGACTGGCGGGCGAAGGATCAGGCCGGGCGCCGGAAGCTGATCGCGTTCATGCGCGCCGCGCCGGCGGGCGAGACGGCTTCGCCGGAGATGGCCGAGCAACGCCGCGAGCTTGCGCTGGAGGTCATGGAGATCGACCGGGAGGCGACGGCGTACCTGAAGGGCGTCGTCGATAAGTACGGCTGGCCGACGCGGACGATGGTCGGGGTGGACGGTGCGTCGGCGGCGTGGATCCTCGCGCAGCACGCGGACCGGGACCCGGAGTTTCAGGCGCGGGCGCTGGAGCTGATGCGTCCGCTGGTGGCGCAGGGCGAGGCGGCGCCGGACGAGTTCGCGCTGCTGACGGATCGCGTGCTGCTGGCGCGGGGAGAGAAGCAGGTGTACGGGACGCAGTTCGCGCCGGACGAGAACGGGGTTCGGCGGCCGCGGCCGGTGGTGGAGCCGGAGGGGCTGAACGAGCGGCGGCGGTCGATGGGGCTGGACTCGATTGAGGCGTATGCGCGGAGTCTTGGGCGGTCGTACGGGCAGCCGACGGACCCGACGCCGCTGGAGGTTGATCCGGTGGGGCGCGAGGAGTGAGGGTGGCATAGCCACGCGATGCGTGGCCATGCCACCCGCTTCGCGGCCACCTTCTCCCGCGAGGGGAGAAGGGAAGGAGCCGCTTCCTGCCGGGCGCGGCTGGTACCGGAGTGGGGGCACGTGGGCTTCGCTTCGCGAAGACCACGCCACCCGACACGCCACCCGGAGGGACAGGCTTAGCCGCCTGAGGAGGGCGGCCATGGCACACGAGGGAGGCACCGGCGGGGCCTTCCGCTTCGCTGCAGACCCCGGCACCCTGACGAGAGCAT
>CAXAVQ010000054.1:0-11045 GCA_963971985.1 uncultured bacterium | reverse complement strand
CCCGCGACCGTGATCATGCCGCCGGTCCCGCCGTCGCCACCCGCGGGGCCGCCGTCGCCACCCGCCCCGGCTTGGAGAATTGAATTCGTGATGATCGTCGGTGCCCGGAGGGTTAAAGCACCCGCGTCGCCACCATCCGCACCCATAGACTCCCCGTCGGCACCTGGAAACCCGTGGATACGCCCTCTCACCACGACAGCTGACATGCTTTCAAGGACCATCGACGGTGCGGGATCGCTCGACCGCTCCGGCGCCAGCCCACGTAAAACGCCATCAACTACGATTGGGCCATAACTTCGAATCGTAACTTCCTTTCGAAACACCCACTCCTCGCCAGCTGGAACATAAAGATTTTCAAATACATCACGTGACAAATCATCCTTCATTACTACCTTTAGAGATGTAAACAAGCTGGACGAATTCACAGGCAAATTTACGGGATAATTCTGGTTACTATCAGCACTGCAGCCGAGCGACACGACAAGCGAGTGTGACAAAAGAATTGCTGCAAAAATATTACGAATCATTATGTATGCCTCTCATATCGAAATAGGAGCAGAAACTAACACGATCAGGGGCTTACTGTACCGCACAGCGGTCCCGGTGAACCTTGAGACCCTTGATTCGAATAGTTTCCGGCACCTTGGCTGCCGTCAGGACCAGCACTACCGCCTTGACCGTTCTGCCCTGGCTGTCCGCCGCTTCCTCCGGTACCACCCGCGCCGCGAGTTGCCCGCTTCTTGTTTCCACCCGCTCCCCCCGGCGCTCCCATACCTCCGTCGCCGCCATCTCCAGGCTGTCCCGCAGTAGCACTTCCGCCGTCGCCGCCCTTACCTCCGTTGCCGGGAGGCATCATCGGATGATTGTCTTCGCCATCATTCCATCCATTACCACCGTTTCCTCCATCGCCTCCTCTGCCACCAGTCGCTTTTCCACCAGCTCCGCCCGCACCGCCATTGCCACCGGTGCCCGGAGGGTTACCGCAGCATGCCCCGCCGTCCCCTCCGTGGCCACCTCTTCCTCCGGTCGCGGTCCCTCCCTTTCCACCAGGTAGACCATTCGTTGCCTGCTGACCAACGACCGGGTCAGCGTTCACACCATGCGAACCGGCTCCGCCAGGACCACCTTCCACGAGTGGGGCGGTGAAACCAATCTTCCCATTGCCACAAGGTGGGCCGTCAAGGCCATCTTGGCCATCCGCACCTTGGAAGTCAGTCCCCGGCGCGCCATCGCGTCCATCCTGCACATCTACCACGTGCATTGCGTCACCGCCATCGCCACCGACGCCACCTTCCAAGACCTCGAATGGTGTAAGGAAGTACGCTGCTCCGCCGTCACCGCCCGCGCCGCCGATTAGCGCGACCCCCTCACTGTCGTCACTTGCGACGACCGCGCCACCCAGAACGAGAATCGCTCCACCGGAACCACCGTTGCCGGCCGGACCACCGTGTCCTCCGTTCCCTGCTCGTATCGGGAATCCTGACGCGTTGATCAGCAGCGGTGCGGAACAAGTGAACGCACCGCCCGCACCACCGTCTTCTGTGACTCCAAGACCGTGACCACCATCACCGATATGTAGGAATCCCGTTACCCACACGTTACCTTCCGCGATAATGCTAAGGGAGGCTCCAGCGGCGCCGGGACCACCGTCAGCTAGAATCAGCGTTCCCTCGATTCGCACTTCACCGGTGCATCGAATCTCGGTATCACGATCAAACTCCACAACCTCGCCTTCGCGCACGATGAACTCTTCGACTTCGATAACCTGAACCTCGCGGGCCTTCTCGCGCGGCGATGCTTCAAGAGCGCTCACGCCTGTGAAGCGCACCTCCTCATGCCCCCCCCCGACTCTGGGAAATGCCGAACGCGGCGACTCCCATCGCCACGCCCGCGCACACCATGACCGCCGTCGCTGAGATCGATGTGATCTTGCTCATTCCTATACTCCAACCTTGTGAGTTTGCGCTCCGATGCAATCCCCGTGATGCAGCGAAGAGCAGCGTTTTCGACTGGTCATGTCGCAGACCACATGGCTCGACACTCTACTTGGATACCCGTCATGTTTTCGGGAAAGTACCAGTCGCACCACAAACCGCAATCACAAACTTGGGAAAATAGCGAATATTAAATTCGGCAAATAATTCGCGCGGCGGTCGTGGTTGGGTAACTAGCAGGTGCTAAGCCGATGGCCGTTCCGCGTCGTTCACCCGGTCAATGAGCTGCCTCTGCCGGCGCTGATCAACCTCAAGCCGCAGCACATCCGGACGCGCGTAGTGCCCGGAGGGATCGAAGTTCTGGCGCTCGCGGCGGATCACTTCGGGATCGAGTTCCGCCACGATCAGGCGTTCCTCGCCCATCACCGGCTCGACCAGCCACGACCCGTCCGCCGTCGTATACCGTCTCGCCGCGCTCGACCATCCGGTCGCGCAGGGGCACGCCGGCCGGGATGTCCTGCTCGCGGATGATCGACGAGGCCGAGACCACGTAACTCCGACCCTCCAGCGCCGCGAACCGCGTGATGTCGCGTGTGAGGCGCTCGCAGCCCGGCCAGATCGCGATGTGCAGGTCCTCGCCCTGCCCGTGCAGCGCGGTCCGCGCCAGCGGCATCCAGTTCTCCCAGCAGTTCAGCGCCCCCACCGTGAACGGCCCGACCGGGTGCACGCGCAGGCCGTGCCCGTCGCCGATGCCCCAGGACAGCCGCTCCTCGTAGGTCGGCATCAGTTTGCGGTGCACGGACCCGATCGCGCCGTCCGCCCCGATGAACACCGCCGAGCAGTAGATCGTGTGACCGCCCCGGTCGCTCCCGAGTTCGGCGACGCCCAGCACGGTTGCGATGGCCCGCTGGGCGCAGAGCGCGCAGACCGCGTCGAGGTCGCCGCGCCGGATGTCTACCGCCTCGCGCAGGTAGAGCGCGTGCAGCGCCTTCTGGTCGTCGTCATTGAACCTCGCCCCACCCGTGCGACCGAGCCACAGCGGGTACGCCGGCACCAGCGTCTCGCCGAACGCCACCAGCGAGGCCCCGGCATCGGCCGCCTCGCCGATCGTCTGCATCACCTTGTCGAGCGTCGCGGCGCGGTCGAGAAACACCGGGCTGATCTGTCCGATCGCCAGTCGCATGGACCCGGACTCGACCGGGTGCTTACTCACCGAGCTGGTCCTTGCCCGGCAGCGAACTCGGACCGGACCCGACCACCTTCTCGTAGCCGCTACCGCCCTTCACGTACTTCGTGAAGCCCATCTTCTCAAGGCTGGAGTCGCTGGTCAGGCGCTTGTCGCGCGCGGTCGAGTGCTGACCCCCGATCATCGGCGGCTGGATGATCCGCTGCACCGGCTCGCCGGTCTCGGGGTGCTTCGACAGCGCCTCGTCCTTCATGGACTGCACCACCTCGAAGACCTCGCCCTCCGAGCCGTCGTACGTGATCACCTGGTAGACATACACCGGCATGCTTCGCCCTCCCTGTCTTTCGTCTCGCTATCGAGCCAACTTCGTCATTCGGCGAACATGGCTTCAATGAACTGGTCCGGGTCGAACGGCTCCACATCCTCGGGGCGTTCGCCCACGCCGATGAACTTCACCGGCACGCCGACCGCCTCGTGCACCGCGATGACCACGCCGCCCTTGGCCGTGCCGTCGAGCTTCGCAAGGAACAGCCCGGTCACATCGATCGCCTCGCTGAACTTTTTGGCCTGCTGCACGGCGTTCTGACCGGTCGTCGCGTCGAGCACCAACAGCACCTCGTGCGGCGCACCCTCGATCTTGCGGGCCACCACATCGCGGATCTTCGTGAGCTGCCTCATGAGCGGGTCCTGCGTCTGCAGTCGCCCGGCGGTGTCGATCAGGAGCACATCCACCTTGCGCGCCAGCGCCGCATCGCATGCATCAAACGCCGCGGCGGCCGGGTCACCCCCCTGCTGCCCCTTGACGATCTGCACGCCCAGACGCTCGGACCAGATCTCGAGCTGACGCACCGCGCCCGCCCGGTAGGTGTCGCACGCCGCGAGCAGCACGCTCTTGCCGTCGTCAACCAAGCTCTTGGCGATCTTCGCGACGCTGGTGGTCTTGCCCGCGCCATTCACGCCCGCGACGAGGATCACCGTCGGCAGGCCGGTCGTCGCGGTATCGGCGAAGTGGATGCGCCGGTCTTCCTCGGGCCACAGGGCCTTGAGTTCCTGCTTGAGGTAGTCGAGCACCTGCTCGCCCCGGGTCATCTTGCCGGCCTTGTAGTCGGCCTTGATGCCCGCGATCAGGCGCAGCGCCGTCTGCACGCCGATGTCCGCCTGGATCAGGCGCTTCTCGAGGTCGCGGATGAGTTCGTCATCGAGCTTGCGCCCGAGCAGCATCGAGCGCAGCCCGCTCGCGAACGTGTCGCGCGTGCGCTCCAGCCCCTTCTTGACCTTCCCGAAGACCGACTTCAGAAGCGCCATGTCAGTTCGCCTCCACGGGCTCTGGCTTCTCGCCCTGCATGTGCTTGTAGATCTTGTCGAGCACCGCGTTCACGAAGCCGGGGCTCCGCTCGGTGCTGTACCGCTTGGCCAGTTCGACCGACTCGTTGATCACCGCCTTCGGCGACGCTCCCTCCTGCTGCATCTCCCAGCAGGCCAGACGCAGGATCGCCCGGTCCACCGCCGGCTGGCGATGCGCGGGCCAGGTCGGGGCGTACTGCCCGACCAGCCGGTCGGAATCGCGGCGCGCCTCGTAGGCCTCCTGCGCGCGGGCGAAGGCCTTCTCAATGTCCTTATCGTCCGGCCCCGAGCCGTCGTCGAACTCGACCTCTGCCAGACTTTCCTGCACGTGCACCCGGTCCTCGGCGGTCAGCCCGCCCTCGGACAGGGCGTCGAGTTGGAACAGGGCCTGGAAGGCCAGCATCCGGATGTCGCGTGGTTTAGCCATGGAAGAACAACGAATCTCTACACCGAAGGGGACATCGGTTGCCAAGGAAGATGCTCCGGCTCAGCCGGGGCGAGGAGAACAGTCAGCGTCACAGGATAGGCGATCAGCCGGCGTCCGTTTCCTCTGAAGCGTGCAGCGTCCGCAGCGAAGCGATCAGCCCGGCCGAACGCAGCGCCGCCTCCATCGCCTCGGCCCCCTTGTTGCCGAGCTTGCCCCCGGCCCGGGCCTCGGCCTGCTCGGCGGAGTTCACCGTCAGCACCCCGATCCCGAACGGCACACCGGTCTCCGCCGAGGTCTTGGTGAGCTGCTGGAAGATCGCGTGGTTGATGATCTCGTCGTGGCTGGTCTCGCCCCGGATGACGCACCCGAGCACGACCACCACGCCGTATTGCCCCGTCACCGCCAGTTCCGCCGCGAGCGCCGGCAACTCCAGCGACCCCGACACCTCGACCACCGTCGCCTCGCCGACGTCTCCGGCCTCGCGCTCGAGCGCCTCGATCGCGCCGTCGCGCAGCCGATCCGTGATCCAGCCGTTGTACTGGCTGACCACGATCGCCGCACGGAACACCCCTCCGAAGGCCTCGGCGATTCGCGTCACCGGGAGCGGCTCCACAACCTGTCTGCGTGTTTCTGCCATAGGCGGGCATGGTAGCCCCACCGGCGTTGACAGTCCGCGATCCCGCTACGATGGCCCCGGATGACCTCCCTGATCGCCAGACTCTCGCCCCTGCTCCACCTCACGCGGATCACCGCGGCGTTCGCCGTGACCGGCAACGTCTGGTTCGTCATCCTGTGGACCCGCTCGGTCGAGGCCGAATCCGAGGCCATCGCCGGCGACAGCGGCGTCTCCACCGCCTCCACCTCACTGGTGGTGGCCATGCTGGGTGGGTTGTTCGTCGCGCTGGGCTTCTACGCCTTCGCCATGGTCGCCAACGACATGATGGACTACCGGCGCGATCGCTCGCTCCACCCCGATCGCCCGCTCCCGGCCGGTCGGATCTCTCTCGAAGCCGCCCTCGGGCTCACCGCCTCCACCATGCTCCTGGCGATGTTCGGCGCCGCCCTGCTCGGGAGCGAGTCGGTCCTGCTCGCGATCCTCACCGCCGCGGCGATCCTCCTGTTCAACGCCTCGGCCAAGTTCCTCCCCTCGATCGGGCTGGTGCTCCTCGGGCTGATCTACGCCGCCCACATGCTCATCGCCAACCCGGAACTGCTGTTCCTCTGGCCGGTCTGGCTGGCGATGACCCACGCCCTCGCCGTCGGGGCGTTCACCCACCACCTCGCCGGGCGTCGCCCGACCCTGCAGCGTCGTTCCATGCTGCTGGCGACCGTCGGCTGGCTGTTCTGGTCGATCGTCCTCGGCGTGCTGTCGATCATGCGCAACGGCTCCCTCTGGCCCGACTTCGTCCCCCTCGGGGCCGCGATCGCCCCGGTATGCCTGGCAGTCCTGTACGCCCTGTTCGCGTTCTCCAAGATGCGCACGACCCGGAGTCCGGCCAAAGCCGCCGACAAGGTCCAGCGCTACGGCGCGCTGTGGCTCCCGATGTACGCCGCAGCGTGGGCGTTCGGAGCGGGCCTGCTCTGGCCGGGCATCACCCTCGCGATCCTGAGCGTGGTCGGCCTGCTGGGCATGACCATCCTGCGAGAGCTCTACTCGCTGGTCGAGCACCCGATCGGGTACCGACGCTGAACCCCCACTCGGTGGAGTTCATCGATGGGGTACACTGGCGTCTATGTCCAAAGCCGCCACAGTCGTCCTGCTCGTCATCGCGCTCGGTCTTGGCGCGACGCTCTTTCTGATCAATCGAGGGGCCACGCCCGCACAGAACGGGCCCTCTGACGCCCAGACGCCTACGGGCCCCGCCTTCGAGATCGACCCGGCGCAGGTTCGGGCCATGACCGTCACCGAGCCCGGCGGCGTGACCCGGTCGGTGTACAGGACCGACCTCGGTGGCTGGATCTACGCCGAACTGCCCGTCACCGCGACGCCCGATGTCGGCTGGCCGACCGACGCGACCCGGGTCAATTCCGCCCTGCGGACCCTCTCACTCATCCCCGTCGCCGGTGAGGCCGAATCCGCCTCGATCAACGACTCCGCTCCCGTGATCGAACTCCGTATGGCCGACGGCACCACCCGCTCGCTCCAGGTCGAGCGCGACTCGGTCGGCGGCAACACGCTCGCGCGAATCGACGAAGATCGCCTGGTGCTCATCGAAGCCGCGACGGTTGCCGGTGTCCTCGAATCGGGACCCGAGGCGTGAACTCGCCGCTGGCCGGGATCGCCGCCGACGCCTCGCGCATCACCATCGTCGCGGGGGAGCGACGCGTGGCCCTCGCCAAGGTCGACAACCGGTGGATCATGCGTGGCCCGATCTCCGCCCGAGCGGACGAAGAGATCATCCGCACCGTCCTCGAAGCGATCCTGAAAATGCGGATCGTCGAGTTCGCCGGCGAAGCCGCACTCGTCACTGACCCGGTCGTGACCATCGATATCGAACGCGACGACCTCGTGCGCGACGACGGCAGCGCGCGGCGCGTCACTTCGCGCACGCTCGCGATCGGCGGACAAGCCGACGCCGGCGCCTCGACGCGCCGCGCGACCGTTCGAGGCACGGACCTGCCACCGGCGACCGCGCTCGTCGTCGAGCGAGGAGACATCATCACCGACCAGCAGTTCGCCAACCTGGCGCGCGCAGAGGCGTACCTGAGCAAGACCGCCGTGCCCGAGCGCCGCGAGGACATCGGCATCATCCTGTTCCGACCGCTGGGCGACCCGGCCGGTGATCGCGGTTTCCGTCGCGACCTCGAGGGCTGGAACGAGATGCGTCCGGACGGCGGCATGCGCACCGCCGAACTCCCGGACCGTGAGGAGCTGACGAGCGCGATCACGATGATGACCGGCACCCCCGGTGAGCCGCGAATGGCCGCGGATGTCGAAGCGTTCCGCCCGCTGACACGTGTGGAGATGTACACCCTCGACGACAGCGATCTCGGCAGTCTGCAGGTCGGCTACGTTGACGGCACCCTCGCGATCCGTCGCGGGAATGTGCTCTGGCTCTACCCCGAGATCCAGGCCCCGTCGCTCTTCGCCCTGCCCGCGCCCGATCAGCTCGAACCCGAGCCCGAGCGCGAGCCGAGCGACGCGTCGGACTCGGAAACCGGCGACAACAAGTAGTTTCAGTCCGCAGCGCTGTAGAGCAGACGCAGATCGTCGCCGAACCGCTTCACGTGGTCGAGGCGGTATCGCGCGGCTTCCGCGATCGACGCGACGGCCGATCCGCCGACCGGCGACTGCGACGTCGAGTCGCCGAGCAGTGTCGGCGCGATGAACACCAGCAGTTGATTGAGCAGCCCCTCGTCGTGCATCGCACCGAGAAGCTTCGGCCCTGACTCGACCATCGCCGTGGAGACCTGACGCTCGGCAACGAGCCAGCGCAGCAGGTCCGCGATGACAAAGCGTCCTTCGGCGTTCGGTTCGAACGCGACGACGTCCACACCGCGCTCGAGCAGAGTGCGATACCAATCGGCGTTCCGCTCCAGCACCGATGGCGCGACCGCCACGGTGAGCGGTGCGCCGCCTGTGACGCTACGCACCAACTGACAGTCCAGCGGCAGACGCCCCTTCGGGTCCACGACGACCCGGCGTGCGACACGACGGACGGGAACATCGCGAGCGGTCAGGAGCGGGTCGTCGGCGAGTACCGTGCCGATGCCTGTGACAATCGCATCAACCTTGGCGCGCAGGCGGTGCACCGACCGGCGCGAATGCTCGTTCGAGATCCACTTGGAGTCACCCGACGAGGTCGCGACGAAGCCATCGATCGTCTGCGCCCACTTGGCGACCATCCAGGGCAAACTCGTTTGGACGCGATGCCGGAACGGCGCAGACGCGCGGATCGACGCGGTGCTCGCGTCGGTCTGTTCCACCACGATGCCGGCGGTTCGGAGGGCATCCGCCCCGCCGACGGCCACCGGGTTCGGATCGGCGGAGGCATAGACCACCCGCCCGATCCCGGCCTCGATCAAGGCCCGGGTGCACGGCGGCTGCTGCCCCTGATGGTTGCACGGTTCGAGCGTCACCCAGACCGTCGCCCCCGCGGGGTCGATGCCTCGCTCGGCGCAGATGCGCAGGGCCTCGGCCTCGGCGTGCAGACCGCCGAACCGGCGATGGTGCCCGATCGCCAGCACCTCAACGCCACCGCTGTGTTCGCGCCCGATCACGCAGCCGACCGTCGGGTTGGGATCGACAGACCCGAAACCCCTAAGCGCAGCGCGGGCGGCGAGGTCGAGCATGGCTCGGTCGTGCTGGGATGGTGATCCGGACATGCTCACAGCGTACGCCGATCCTGTGCTAGGCGTTCCGGCGCAATTCGCGGAGTTCGCCCGGCGTCGCGACACCGGCGAGATCACGCAGGAACCGCGCCCCGTCCTGGGCGTACCCCGCCGTCGGCTTGAGCTCGACGCATCGCGCCGACCAGTACGCGTTCAGACGCGCGACGAGCAGTTCGCGGACCAGTTTGGCGCCCATCGAGGCGAGAGCGACCGGCAGGTGACGGGTCTCGGCCTCCACCTCGAAGCTCACCCGGACCCGTCGGTCTTTCGATCGCAGCTCGTACACGCTCCGGCCCGGGCTCTCGCCGATGACGTCCACCGTCGCGCCGGGAATTGTGCGCGCGAGGGCCGCGGCGTAGCGGGTTCTTCCACCCTGGCGATCGATGACTACGCGCGGGCAGGTCTTCGGATCGTCGCAGAGCGCGGCGTCCGACTTCCACACCCGCTGGAGCAGCGACGCGACGCGACGGAAGGACAACTCGGCCTTGGTCTGGCACCGGCGGAGTTCGGCGTTGAACCGGTGCTCACAGGCGACCGAGCAGCGGGCCTCAGCGAGAAGGACCGATGCTGATGCGCAGGTCGCTCGCAATCTGGCGGACAACAGGTGCAGGTGGTCCGCTGTCGTGCCCTGCGGCAGCGCGGGGTCGGCATCCGGCGCGTACCACGGCAGGTCTCCGGCTTCGGCGTGCAGGGCCATGAGGAGGTCCCCGACCGTCCAGGCGTCACGCGAGTCCGTTTCGCGCGCGTTCAGGAACGCGAGCACACCGAGTTCGAGATGGTGGAGCGGGTGCTGGCGTTTCACCGAGTTGGCCAGTTTGAGGGCCTTGGAATCAGCGACCGCGATCTTCGACGAGGACGCCTCCGACCGACTGCGACAGACCAGCGGCGAGAGCAATCGCCACAGGTCCGGGCAGCCGTCCGTCGCAGCATCGTCGGGGATCTCGAAGACCGTCGACGCCACGCAGAGCGGACCGAGGATCGGCCCGTACCCGGCTTCATCGATTCCCGCGTAGATCACCCTGTCGCTCCGTTCATGACGCCGGAGTATCGGGCATGCGGAGCAAGCCAACAACCGTACGGGCGCACGAAAAAGCCCCGCGCCGAAGCACGGGGCCTTGAGAGATCAGAGAGCACGCGTCGTGCGTGCTATGGCCGGATTACTGGAGGTCGCGGCCGCGGATGCCACCGAAGGTGCAGATGTACGGGATGTCGAACAGCGACGTCTGCCCTTCGTTGGTGTAGAACAACTGGAGGACGTTGCCCGCGTTCTCTTCCGGGTTGCCCTTCAGGGCATCGGTGTAGGGGCGGGTGGAGCGGGCGCTGCCGTCCGCGGTGGACAGCGTGCAGGAAGCACCCTGCTCGTACCAGCTCGCGATGTCGGGATCATGCACGGCACGATCGAGGAAGAACGCGACCTTGTTGGACGGGTGCAGCACGTCGCTCAGGCGGTTCTTGCGAACCACATCGAGGTAGTTGTTCGGGCCGGGCACCGGGCCGCCACCGTTCTGGAACGTGCCCCAGGTGTTGGACAGAGACGGATTCACCGGCGCACCGGTCCGAGGATTACGCAGCCACACCTCGGGGGTGCAGACCATGCTGCTCGGGTACAGGTACGAACCGTTCGAGATACCGTTCGGCGCCAGCACGTTCAGGTTGTTCGTGGTGATCGGAGCGATCGTACCACTCACGGGCGGGAGCGCGGGGAAGTCGCCCTGCTGGTCCTCGCGCAGCCAGTCGAGGAAGATGTCCCACTCGCGACGTCCCTGGACGTCGGAGGGCGAGAGGAACACGTCCTGCATCGCCTGGGCACCGGTGCCGTCGA
>CAXAVQ010000053.1:0-11098 GCA_963971985.1 uncultured bacterium | reverse complement strand
CGTTGCGATGGAAGTGCACGATCCGGTGGTGATCGGCGTGCAGCGTCGGCAGGTCCACCTCGGGCACGTTCACCGCTGTCGCGGTCGCACCCTCGTTCATGAGGCGGACGAGTTTGGTGCCGACCTCGACGGCGATGTTCTCCTGCGCCTCGATCGTGCTCCCGCCGATGTGCGGCGTGAGGATCACATTGGGCAGGCCCGCCAGTGGTGACTCGAAGGGCGTGTCGTTCGCCTTCGGCTCCTCCGGGAACACATCGACCGCCGCACCGCCGAGGCGCCCGGACTCGATGGCCTTGCGGAGCGCACCCAGATCGACCACGGTGCCTCTCGCGTTGTTGATCAGGTGGGCACCCGGCTTCATCTTCGCCAGTTCGCGCTCGCCGATGAGATTGCGCGTCGTCGCGACGTCCGGCACATGCAGCGTGACGCAGTCCGACTGGGCGAGCAGTTCGTCGAGCGACTCCACCTTGACGGCATTGCCGAGCGGGAGCGTGTTCGCGGTGTCGTAAAACAGCACGCGCATGCCCATCGCCTCGGCCAGCACCGACACCTGCGAACCGATGCGCCCGTAGCCGACGATGCCGAGCGTACGACCCCGCACTTCGTGCGAACCCGATGCGGACTTCTGCCAGCGCCCGGCGTGCAGCGAGGACGACCGCTCGAACAGACGCCGGTGCAGCGCGATGACCTCGCAGATGACCTTTTCGGCGACCGAGCGGGTGTTCGAGAACGGCGCGTTGAACACCGCGACGCCCGTGGACGCCGCGGCGTCGAGATCGACCTGATTGGTCCCGATGCAGAAGCAGCCGACCGACCAGAGCTTGGGGCAGGCCTCAAAGAACTCACGCGTCAGTTGGCTCTTCGAGCGGATGCCGATCATGTGGGCGTCAGACGCGAGCGAGATCAGTTCCTCGCCGCTGGCCGAGCCGGAATGCAGTTCAACCGTGAAGCCGGCACCCTCGAGCAGGTCAACCGCCCGCTGGTGGATGTTTTCCAGCAGCACGACCTTGATGGCGTGCAGGGGGATCGATGTCTGGGGCGAAAACAGTTCCTGGGGTGGCATGGTGCGTCCTGCGATGCAAAGGCAGATGAGGCGCACACCTTACCAGAGCCCGGCGGACACTCACTCCGGTTCGTCGGCGCCCTCTTCCTCACCGATCAGCCCGAGCTGGCGGTACTTTTCGAGGTACTTCTCGGTCAGGATCTTCTGCTTGTCGGCCAGACTGATCCGGCGACCGTCGATATAGGCAACCCAGGTCTGCGTGGTCACTTCCATAGGGTTGCCATCGGTCACAATAAGCGTGGCGGCCTTGCCTTCCTGGATCGAGCCGAGGCGGTCGGCGACGCCGAGCAGTTCGGCGGCCGACAGCGTGATCGCGCGGATGCCGGCTTCGGGGTCGAGGCCATAGGCCACGGCGGTACCGGCGTTGTGCGCCAGGTTGCGCTCGTGGGCGGTTTCCTCGCCGCTGGCGAGGCACCAGCGCACGCCCGCCGCCTCAAGGCGCGACGGCAGGGTGAACGGCTCGTCGTAGAAGTCGTCGCGATCGCCGGGAAGGCGATGCACGCCGTCGACGATCACGCCCACATCCTTGGCCTTGAGCAGATCGACGCACATCGCGGCGTCGCGTCCGCCGACGATGATCGCCTTCAGCCCGCGACCGGACGCCCACTCGACCGCGCTCTCGATCTGCTGGACCTCGTTCGCGCGGATGTACACCGGCTTCTCGCCCCGCAACGCGGGCGCCATCGCCTCATAGCGGATGTCGGTCTGGATCGAGTCGTCGGCCCCCTTCGCGTCGAGGTACGACGCGGCGCTCGTGAAGAATTCGTCGATCTCACGCAGGCGCTCTTCGGCCCGCGCGATCTGCTCTTCCCGAGGCGTGGTCACCCACCACGCGCTCGACGGACGCACGCTCGGCCAGTTCACCACCAGCCCGGCGTCGGCCTCGACGGCCATGTCTTCCCAGGTCCAGCCGTCCATGCGGATGACCGCGGCGCGACCGGTGATGTTGCCGCCCTGCGGGAGCACGCCAACGGTCATGATCCCGGCCGACCGGGTCACGGGGATGATGGTCGAGTCGGGGTTGATCGCGACGATGGCCCGCGCCTCGGGCGTGAACTCGCCGACCTCGTTGTAGTCGAGCGTCGCGCGGACCGAACTGATCTCGGTGAGACCGACGATCGTGTTCGCGCCGATCAGACCGGGGTAGATGTGCATGCCCTCGGGGAGTTCGATCACCTCGACGTCTTCGGTCAGTCGCATGCGCTGGAGCATCTCGGCGTCACCCACGGTGGTGATCACGCCGTCGTCGAACATGACCATGCCGTTCTCGATCGTGCCGTTGGACACGGTGTGCACGGTGCCGACGAGGATGACCGGGTTGTCCTGGGGCGGGGCCTTGACGCCGAGGTCCTGCGCGCCGGCGGTTGAGGTGAGCATAGAGACGCACGCCACGGCGGCGAGGGTCTGGCAGGTAGCGGTGAACTTCTTCATGATCGCGGGCCTTTCGGGCGCGGGTTGCTTTTCTGAGGGCGGGGAGATCGTGCAGGAACGTGGCATCAGCGGGTCTGGGAGAGCAGGCTTTGCTCGTCACAGCCGCATTCGCCGGGGCGGGTCGCGAGCGGGTCGATGCCGTTGCGACGCTTGAAGAGGTACTGCTGTTCGAGCGCAGCGAGCTGCTGCACGCGCCGGTATGCCTCGATCATCTCAGCGGGCGAGAGGTTCGCCGACGCGAGTTGGTCCATGGCGCGCTGGGCCTCGGTTTCGGCTTCCTCGGCCGGCCCGTCGTCGGGCTTTGCTTTCTTGTCGGCGATGATCTTTTGGATGATCCGATCGCGCTCGGCGATCATCGCCTGACGCAACTGGGCATCGCGTTCCAGCGAGAACATTTCGCGCCCGTCAACGAAGGTCCGCTCGCAGCGAGCGAACGAACTCAGCGGGCTGGCGGTCCAGACCGCGATGTCGGCATCCATGCCGGGTGCGATCGAGCCGACCCGGTCCTCGATGCGGAGCTGCTTCGCGACGTTCAGCGTGACGAACTTCAACGCCTCTTCGGGCGAGACATCGCCGTACTTCACAGCCTTGGCGGCCTCGGTGTTGAGCCGGCGGGCGACCTCGTTGGAGTCGGAGTTGAAGGTGACGGTGACGCCCACATCGTGCATGATCGCGCCGTTGTAGGGTACGGCATCGAACACCTCGAACTTGTAGGCCCACCAGTCGCTGAACGACGAGCCGCCGAGCGAGTGCTCGGCGATCGCCTCGGCGACCTTGTAGCCCTCGAGCACGTGCTGGAAGCTGCCGATCACGAAGCCGAATTCCTCGGCGACGCGGCAGAGCATGAGGATCTCGTCCTGACGGTAGCTGTGGCAGTGGATCAGGCGATCCCCGTCGAGGATCTCGCTGAGGACCTGGAGTTCGTAGTCGGTGCGGAACGGCTCGCGGTTGCGGCGTGCTTCGTCGCGGCGCTGGGCGTACTCGCGGGCCGCGACGAACGCATCAACGATGGTCGTCTCGACACCCATGCGCGTCTGCGGATAGCGACCGTTGCCGCCCCAGTTGGACTGCTTGACGTTTTCACCGAGCGCGAACTTGATGCCGCTCGGGGCGCCTTCCATCCGCATGTCGTCGGGGTGCTCGACGCCCCAGCGGAGTTTCACGACGGAGTTCTGCCCGCCGATCGGGTTGGCCGAGCCGTGGAGTTGGTTGACGCCGGTCACGCCGCCGGCGAGCTGGCGGTACCAGTTGATGTCGTCGGGGTCGATGACGTCGTAGATCGCGACCTCGGCAGTCACGGCCTGCGTGCCCTCGTTCACGCCGCCGTCGATGCCGGTGTGGCTGTGGCAGTCGAGCATACCGGGCGTGACGTGGCGCCCCTCGGCGTCGATCCAGCGGTAGATGCGTGGCAGGCCGCCGGGCTCGCCGGAACCGACCCGCTCGATGGTGCCATCGCGGAAGACGACGTAGCCGTTCTCGATGATGCCCTGATCGGTGTTGGTCCAGATCGTGGCGTTGTGGATGACCACCGGCTCCTGCCGGGGCATCTCGTCGTAGGCGAACGCGCCGAAGGGGAGCGCGAGTTTCTCGGGAACATCGGGCGTCTCCGCTTCCTTGTCCTCATCCGAGTCGTCCGACTCCTCATCACCGGTCGCCTGACGCTGCGCGCTGAAGGTGACCTCGCGTGCTCCGGTCAGCATCGCCACGCCGAGCACCCGCTCGCCGTCGAACGACACGCGAACGGTCGCGGTGGAGTCCGCAGCGCCGAAGAGCGCGCCGTCTACGAGGAAGTTGAGCCGGTCGCCCATGCGCTCGACCTTGCGGGCGCTGATCTCGGTCTTCGACTCTTCCTCGCCCTCAGCCGCTTGCGGGCCGTGGACGAAGGCGACCTTGGTTGACTTCCCGCCCGCTTCGACACGCATGCTGACGGCGGTGCCGTCGACGCTAAGGGTGGTCTCGTACTCGCCGCTCAGCGTCTTGTCCGGCGCGGCCTCGATCTCGTGGCGTTGGCCGTCGGTCCACACGTCCCGGACGGTCGCCTTGCCGGAGAGCAGTTCGCCATCGGTGACGATGAAACTGGCCTGCTTGCCGGGTTCGAGCGTGCCGTAGCGGGACGCGATGCCGAGCATCTCGGCGGGCGCGGTCGTGAGCAGGGCGAGAGCGTCTTCTTCGGACAGCCCGTGGTCGATGGCCTTCTTCAGATTGGGCCAGAACTTCTCGCCGCGACGAAGGCGCGACGACGTGATCGCCAGCGGCACGCCGGCCTCGTGCAGGCGACGCAGGTTGGTCGGGGCCTGCTCCCACATCATCAGGTCGCGGAGGGAGACCGCGTTCTGGTCGCCGATCGAGTCGACCTGCGGGCGGCTCGGGAAAGACACCGGCACGATGACCGGCCTTTCGAGCGCCGCGAGGGCATCGAGACGGCGCAGTTCGGTTCCCGTGCCGACGAAGACCGCATCGCGATCAAACTCGCCAGCGAGTCGGGCCGTGCGAAGCAGGTCGAGCTCGTCATCGACAATGAAGAACAGCGCGCCGCCGTCGGAGAGTGTGGCGACGGCGTCGTTCGGCGCGGGGCGTTGGAATCGCGACGGGTTCTTCTCGTGGGCAGCGTGCGCTTCGGGCCACCACTGCGCATCGGCGAGGGTCTGGCGCATCAGGGCGATCGAACCCATGCGTGAGCCGGGGTAGTCGCTGCCGAGCCGGCCGCGACGGAGCGCTGCGGTGTGCCACAGGCCATCGGTGATCACGCGGGCGGTCGGATCGCTGACGTTGCGATCTTCACCGAGGGAAACGACCGCGCTGCGGCCGCGGAACAGGCCGTCGTCGGGCGCGATGTGCGCAACGACGAAGCCCATCGAGCGCAGGTTCTCACGATCGGACGCGGTCAGACTCTCGCCGGCCAGCGCGGTGCGCTGGGCCGCGATGGCGGCGTTCCAGCGCGAACCGGCGGACGCCTCGTCCGGAGCGGGGATCGAGACCGAGGCGTAGGACTCGATGAGGCCGGGGTAGATCCGTAGGCCGCTGACGTCCCAGACGCGAGCACCGGCGGGCGGTTCGGCATCGGCTTCGATGCTGACGATCACGCCGTTGCGCACGACCAGCGTCGCGTTCTCGATCACGGCGCCCGGCGCCGTCGTGACGGTCGCGCCGACGAGCACGTGCCAGCCGGGATCGACCTGTCGCGGGCCGTTGACGGGCTGCGACGGCTGGGCCATCGCGAAGCCCGGCGCGAGAAGGCTCAGCATCGCACCGAAAAGGCAGGAACGGGAGGGGCGTCGCGCGATGCGTGAGCCGACGGAACGCAGAATCTGAATTGGCATGATCCAGATGCTACCGACTCAGGACCAAAAGCCAAAGTGAACCAAGCAGGATTGCCGGTATTCCCGCAGAACCAAAAACAAAACACGGGCCGAATCGGCCCGTGTGGCTTTGGAATGAACGCGATTCCTGATCTGAGGTCAGTTCGCCCCGAGGATCACGTCGTCGAAGCGTTCCAGCGGCAAGCCGTTCGGATCGAGCTGAGAACGATCGATGTCATCGCCGGTCGGGGTGTACGCCGCCGAGTCGAAATCACGAGTCGCTCCCCCACTCGGGAACGCGTCGAGGTAGATCTTGTCGGGGCCGGCGGAGGTGAGGATGAACTCACCGCGCGGCTGAGCCGGGACGACGAGGTTGGCCTGCCCGGAGCCGAGCCCGCCCTGGTTCGCAAGTTCTGAGGACAGCGTGGGAAAGGCACGGTTCCCGGTCAGTGCAAGGATGCTGAGGATTCGGTCTCTCGAAGTCGGGACGACGTTGCTGCTGAGGAGGCTGCGGTTGTATTGGGTCACCCCCTGAGGCGGGTAATCCGGGAGCGTCCCACGACCGACAGGGAATCCGGACATGGCATAGGAGCCGTTTGATGCCCAGTAGAACAGGGCGTCTTCGTCGCCATCTGATTCTTCGGCGGCGTATGCCGCGTTGCGCCCCGCCTGATCGTTCTGGGCCCAGAGCATGACGGGAACTCCGAAGGCATCAACGATGTCGGGAAGCCCGTTGTTCTGCAGATTCGAATTCTGGCCTTCGACCCGGTACAGCTGATCCGCGCCCAGATCGAGATACCCACCATTTCCGGTCGGATCCGAGCCGACGATCGAAGGGACGACGTAGATCGTCCGATCCCCGATGGTGATGCGCAGCGCCGAGTTCGGGCTGAAGCCCGCATCCTCAACCGCGTCGACGTCGGAGAACACGCCGCCTCCGAGTTCAAGAAGGGCGTTCTCCATGGTCGTGATACCGGGGCTGGCACGCCAGCCTCCGGAGAAGTTCTCCGAACTGCCGATCTCTTCGGCTCCGAACGCACCGGGCTGCCGACGGCGGTCCGTCTGGAATTGCTCGATGCCAGAGCGGATGGAACTCATCAGCGTTTGGGTCGAGGAAATTTTGGCCTGTGTCCTGACCCGGCTGAATGCCGGTAGCGCGATCGCGACCAGGATCGCGATGATCGCCATGACCACCAGCAGTTCGACAAGCGTGAACCCGGAGCGCGTATTGGCGCGATCGGCGTGATTCGGTTCCATCCCTGAGCTCTCCTTCGACCCTTGGCCCTTCGACCGTTGGCTTGCGCGATCTCGTTCTTCGGTCACGGTACACGACGGTCCGTGTGCCGACCACACTCCGACACCGCCCCCGATACAGGCGAAGCCCGTCGACCGGAGCATCGCCCCCCGGATCGAGGAGACGCTCTTGCAGGTCGCCGAGCGACTTCGCCTGACTCACTTCCCATCGTTCCGAAAGGCACCGAGTACCTTTGCGAAGAGCACGACGGTCGAGCTGCGGTCGCGGGCAGGTCCGCTGGGCGGGGCGAGTAACCTCGCCTGCCGGAGCGATCGTACCCAAGTCGACCGATCACCGTAAAGGTATTCGCAATAAAGGGTTAGCCGGTTCCGCGCCTTGGGCCTACTTTTCCGGATTTTTCTCGGATCTGGTGTCCGGCCCGTCTACCGGTCACAGCGTCGATAAACCGCTCTGAGACGCCGTACGGGCGGTTCGTTGTCGTCGTCGAACGAGCAGACCTCGCCCACCGGCTCCAAACCGGCGGTCTCCAGCGTTTCCGCCAGTTCGGCCGGCGTAAACGGGAAGGGCGGCCCGCTCAGGCCTTCGAGAGGCTCGTTATCCCCGCGTCCACGCGCGCAAGCCACGACAATCCCGCCATGAACCAGCAGATCCGCGATCCCTTTGGCCAGATCGGCGCGGCAGGCCGGCGGAAGGGCCTGGAGGGTGTGAACTTCGACCGCCAGATCGAATCGGTGGCGCAGACCGGCCGGCAGATCGAGCAGGTCGGCGACCTCGAAGAGGCCGGCGTGACGGGGATGCAGGCGTTTGGCCCAGTCGATTGCGGTCTGCGAAACGTCGAAGGCGGTGACGTCGTAGCCGCGATCCGCCAGAAAAACCGCGTCTTCGCCGAGCCCGCAGCCCACCACCGCCACGCGGGCGCCGGGTCGGAGCAGCCCCGGAGCCGCGGCGTTCATCCAGTTCACCATGCTCGGGCTCGCTCGACGATGAGCCCACGGCACACGCCCGCGATCGCCGTCGGCTTCCCGATACACCGCGTCAAACCGCTCACACCACACGCCAGCGGGCACATCGACCTCGATCGCGCCGGATCGGAGCCTGTCGACCGTTGTCTGAGAATCGCGCGCGACCGGACTCATGGCGGAGCCCCTTTCCGCGAGCCGGGCCAGCTCGCTGTCCCTTCAGACTACCGCGAACGCGTGGATTGACCAAGAAAAGTTCCGAATCGGAGGCCTTACCCTTGCATTTCTATGGAAGAGGCGTCAGGATGCACTTGCCATAGAAACCAAAGGGGAAGCCATGCCCTCGGACAAGCCATCGGAAAACCGCCCGGACCTGCTTCGCGGCACGCTCGACATGATGATCCTCAAGGTCCTGACCGCCGGCCCGGCGCACGGGTACGAGGTGATGCAGCGGATCGCCCGCGCGTCGGAGGAGGTCATCCTGCTCGAAGAGGGCTCGCTCTACCCGGCCCTGCATCGGATCCAGAAGCGGGGCCTCGTTCGCTCGGAGTGGCACCGCTCGGCGTCCAACCGTCGGGCGAGATTTTACGAACTCACCGACGCCGGGCGCAAGCGACTCGAAACCGATGAGCCCCGAGGCCTGAACCATGTTCCCCGGCGTCTCGGACAGTCTGAACATGGCGATCCGGCGGTTCATCCCACCGCCGGAGCATCGCCCGCGTCGAGAGATCGAGGCGGAGGTGCGCGAGGAGATCGAGTTCCACCTCGCAATGGCCGCCGACCGGATCGCCGAGGAGGAGCGCCTCGACGCCGAGTCTGCCAAGGCCGAAGCCCTGAAGCGCTTCGGCGACCCTGAATCCATTACCAACGAGTGCACACGAATCGCACTGAAGGAGCGCATCATGCTGCAGCGCATCAACACCGTCCTCATCGCCCTGGTCGCGATCGGCCTGATCGTCGTGGGCATCGGCACCTGGCAACAGCAGGCCCAGACGACGGCGGCGTTTGAGCAGATCAACGAGAAACTGACGGGGATGGCGGCGGTGGAGCCAGAGACCCCACCGGCGGCAGCGGAACCCGAGCCAGCCAAGCCGACGCCGGTGGTGTATGTGGAGAAGTACGACGGGAGCGGGGGCGAGAGCGTGGCGTTCAACGACGGCATGTCCGTCGCGGATGCGTTGCGTGCGGCCCTCGGCGAATCATCCCCGGTGCCGGTTGAACAGTTGCGGGTCAGCATCATCCGCTGGACAGACCAAAACGAAGAAGTCGTCGTGCTTCGCAATGTCCCCGCAACGACCGGCTACGAGCTCCGGCCGCTGCACAGCATCGTGGTGACGGGCACGAACGCGGACCTACCCTGGATTCTGTACTCGCCCGACGATGATGACCGGGCCGCGCTGGAGGCGGCCGCTTCGCGGATGTTCACTGCCGGGGACGAATTCAGCGAGGAAGTGACGATTCAGAACATCTTTCAGCGCTGCGCGGAAGAGCTGGATCTTGCGCTGGAGATCGACACCGATGACCTGCACGAGTCCGAACACTCACTCAGCCGCAGCGTGTCGAAGAACTTCGTGGAGACACTCACGCTGGCGGAAGCCATGGATTTCGCCTGCCATGCGGCGGTGTACGTCAACTTCAACGAGCTGCTTTGGGACATCCACGAGGACACGCTCATCGTCGCTCCTGCCCCGACAATCGCCGACCGTGCACTGGTGACCTCGACGTATCGCCTCGATCAACTGCTCGGTCCATTTCCAACGCCGCAGGACCGTCAGGACCTGCGCGAGATCTTGCAAACGATGGTTGGCTTCGACAGCTGGCGAGACCATGGGGGTGAATTTGGCATCTACACAGAGATTGATGGCCGGATCTCAATCACCACGATCCCACGCTTTCACCGGTCCATCACCGCGATCTTGCAAAGCTTGCACGATCCACAATTGCGGTACCCGACCGCCTCCGCTCTCGACGAAGAGTGGCGAAGCAAGTTGTTCATACTTGGCAGAACACCCGTCGGACGGGAACTGACCGCCGAGACAACTGTTCTTGAGGCGATCGAGCAGACGCTTGATCGAGCCAACATCCCGTGGTTCATGGCGAACACCGAACTCGAGCGGATCGACTTCGATGGCACCACACCGATCGATGAAGCACCGCACCTACGAACGAGAGCACGGGAAGTGATCGATGATTGGCTGCTTCGGGCTTCCCCTGATGACTTCGATCGCGCGAACTGGATGATTTACGGTGGCGGCGTCCTCATCAGTACTGAAGCATCGCTTGACTCGATTACCACGACACGCACATACGATCTCGCGTCACTGGGATTGAAGATCGAACGAGATACGCTGGACTCCATGATCGAACTCATCCAAACCAGGGTCGATTACAACGGCTGGCGCGATAACGGCGGGAGCACGGGCATCATTCAGTCGTTCGGCGATCTTCTGGTCATACAAACGACCGAGGCTCACCACGCCTCTATCGCTATCCTGCTCAACGAATACCGAGCCGCCAACAAGCCCTGACGCTCAAGCAATCGTCTCATCCGGCGGGCTCAGCGGCAGCATCCTGGCCGTGTTCATGTACGCCTCGAAGTTCTGGCGGACCTCGACCATGGAGTCGCCGCCGAACTTCTCGCGGCAGGCGCGGGCGATCTCGAAGGCCACCACGTTCTCCATCACCACGCTCGCCGCCGACACCGCGCAGACATCGCTGCGCTCGTACTGGCTCTGCTCGGCCTGCTTGGTGTTCAGGTTCACACTGGGCAGGCCCTGCAGCAGCGTCGCGATCGGCTTCATGGTGCCGGTGACGACGACGGGCTGACCGTTGGTCATGCCGCCCTCGAGGCCGCCGGCGTTGTTGCGGGTGCGCTCGAAGCCGAGGGTGTGCGTTTCGCGTTTCGACTCGTCCCAGATGATCGGGTCGTGCACCTCGGAGCCGCGCTTGAACGCGCAGGCCCGACCCATGCCGATCTCAACCGACTTGAACGCCTGGATGCCCATGACCGCGCCGGCGATGCGGCTGTCGAGCTTGTCGCGCCAGTCCATCGAGGAGCCCAGCCCGATCGGGCAGCCGAAGACGTGCGCCT
>CAXAVQ010000052.1:0-11125 GCA_963971985.1 uncultured bacterium | reverse complement strand
TGGCGCGTGCAGGGTCTCCAGCAACAGCTCGACGTCATCAACGACTCGGCGCGGAGTATGACGATCATCGCCGGTGTGCTTGTTGGCATCTCACTGCTGGTCGGCGGCATCGGCATCATGAACATCATGCTGGTGTCCGTGTCCGAGCGGACCCGCGAGATCGGCCTGCGCAAGGCGGTGGGAGCGAACCCGCTGGTGATCCTGCTGCAGTTCCTGATTGAGGCGGTGATCCTGTGCATCGGCGGCCGATGTGGACGATGGTCCTCGCGGTCGGGTTCTCCGCGTTTGTTGGTATCGTGTTCGGACTTGGGCCGGCGCTGAAAGCTGCCCGACTCGACCCGATCGAAGCGCTCCGCCACGACTGAGCTGCTCTGATTCTTCTCCCGCCCCCCTCTCGCGACGGAACCGAAGCCGAAACATGATGACCAAGACCCTGCTGACCTCGGCGTGCGCTGTGCTCATCGCGTGCGTCGGTGCGTGCTCCAGCCCGTTCCACACCGTCGACGCCGACTACGGCGTTCGCGTCGGGCTCGACCGGTTGCGCACGATCGAACCGCTGGACCTTTCGGCCTCGACGCGTGAGCAGACAGACGACGAGCAGGTCGCGCCGACGGCGGTCGACCCGTTCGCCGGCATGGAACGCCGGACGCTCACTCTCGAGGAGTGTCGGGCGCTCGCGCTCGAGCACAACCTGGACCTTCGGGTGGCGCTCATCGACCCGACGACGAGCAACCTTCGGCTGACCGAGGAGGAGGCCGCGTTCGAGGCGCTGTTCACGGCTGGTTACACGCGCAGCGAGACCGATCAGCCGACGAGCTCCAACCTCGACGGATCGCAGACGCGGCGCGACGCGTACAACCTCGGGGTGAGCATCCCGCTGCGTTCGGGTGGCACGATCGACTTCGGTCTGCCCTTCAATCGTTTCCAGACCGACAACATCTTCTCGACGCTGAACCCCTCGTATACCAGCGATTTTCAGATCTCCTATTCGCAGCCGCTCCTGCGCAACTTCGGGCGCCGGGCGAACACCTTCGGCATCCGCATCGCGTCGCTGGAGTCACAGATCTCGCAGGCGCTGGCGAAGCTCGAGGTGATCCGGACGCTGGCAACCGTCGATCGCGCGTACTGGGACCTGTACGCGGCCCAGAAGCTGCTGGAGGTGCGGCGAAGCCAGTACGAACTGGCGGTCGAGCAACTTGAGCGGGCCGAGCGACGCGTCCGCGCCGGCGACGCTGCCGAGATCGAGATCACCCGCGCCCAGTCCGGCGTGGCGGACCAGCTGGAGGCGATCATCCTCGCCGAGACCGATGTCCGCCAACGTCTGCGGACGCTGAAAGTCATTCTGAACGCACCCGGGCTGAAGCTCGATGGGCCGCCGTACCTCGAAATCGGCAGCGATCCCGACCCGGTGCCCTACGAGCTCGACGGCGACACGCTCGTGGAAGCCGCGATGAACATGCGGATGGAACTGCTGGAGCTCGAGCTGCGCCTGGCGCAGGACGAGTCGACCATCGAGTTCCGCAAGAACCAGCAGTTGCCGGCGTTCGCGTTCGACTACACGTACCGATACAACGGGTTGGGGCGTTCGTTCGATGATTCCTTCGACACGCTGGCCGACGGCGACTTCGCGGACTGGACGGTCGGCTTCAGTTTCCAGACGCCGATCGGCAACGAGGCGGCGAAGTCGCGAACTCAGCAGGCGATCGTCGCGCGTCTGCAGCGCCTGAGCACGCGCGCTGCGCGGGAACTGTCGATCCGTCAGGAAGTGTTCGGTGCGCTCGATCAGCTGGAGGCCTCGTGGCAGCGCATCCTTGCGGCGAGGCAGCGTGTTCTGCTGGCGGCCCGGACGCTGGAGGCCGAGCGTAACCAGTTCAACGTCGGTCTCCGGACATCGACGGACGTGCTCGACGCCGCGACGAACCTCGCCGATGCGCAGTCGGCCGAGGTGCGGGCGTTGGCGGACTACCAGATCGCGCAGACGGATTTGGCCTTCGCGACCGGCACGTTGCTCGGGGCGTCGAAAGTGCAGTGGGCCCCGATCGATCCGCGAGAGAACCCGGCGGTTTCCACGCCGGAGGGCTCGATCATCGAGCCGCCGGCCCCTGCGCCTGATGATCCGGGAACCTGAAACGCGATAAACACGGGTCGATGCTGGGTTTCCCGGTTTCGCGTGAGCCCCGGGCACCGTATCTTCGTCGCCTGAGCCGGCGGGGCCGCGGCGTGGAGCGCCCGGATCTCCCCGAACCGGAACGTTTCGCAGGAGCGCTCGGAGGAGCAGACATGATCGATTGGAAATTCGCACTGGTCACCGGGCTCGGCCTGACTGTCGGCGCCACGGCGCTGGCGCAGGACGGCTCGGCGGTTGAAGAAGCCGAAGACGCTGTCCCGGAAACCTACCCGTGGGACCTCGAGTTGTCGCTGGGCCTCAACGGCTCACGCGGCTCGACCGACTCGGACAACGTGCGTGCCGGCTTCACCGCCTCGCAGGAAACCAACCGGAACATCTTCAACCTCTCGCTGACGTACAAGTACGCGAACGAGGACTCGAGCGACACGGAGAACCGGTTCACCGCTCTCGCGAGGAACGACTGGAAGCTCGGTGACAACTCGCCGTGGTCTGTGTTCGTCGAGGGTACGTACGAGTACAACAAGTTCCAGAACTTCGAGAACCGCCTCGGCGGCGCCGGCGGTCTTGGCTACAAGATCATCGACGACGAGAACGCGACCCTGCAGGCCCGCGTCGGTGCTGGCTACACCTACTCGTTCGGCAACGTCGATGATGGCTACGCCAACGGTCTGGTGGGTCTGGATTTCGAGACCAAGGTGACCGACAACCAGTCGCTGGTCACGAGCGTGACCTACTACCCGAACTTCGACGACACCGACGAGTACCGGCTTGTTTCGAGCGCGGCGTACCAGATCGAGCTGAACGACGACGGCAACCTCTCGCTGCGTCTCGGCGTCGAGAACCGTCGCGACACCTTGGCCGATCCGGAGAGCGACACGGACTACTTCGTGCTGCTCGTGTACGGCTTCTGATCGAATCGCCTGGATAACACATGGCCCGCGAGAGGGTATCACTCATCGCGGGCCTGTTCGTTTTTGCGCACTCCCCGAAAGGGTTTGTCCGCACTCAAGAGTAGAGAGGTTTCCCCAGCCGATGCCCGGAACCCGGTCCATCTGTCTCATCTGTGTTGTCTTGGCCTCGCTGCTGGCGATCTGCGGCCCGGTGGCCCGTGCGGACGGTGCCGACGCGGAAGTGGAAGCGGAGGCCGTCGAGCAGCCGGTCGGTTCACCCGCGGGCGACCCGCTGGTGCGCCTGCCCGAACTGATCAACGCCGAGGTCGGTCTGATTCTTAGCAACGGCGACGAACTGAACGGTGTGCTGGCCGAAGTGAACCCCGGCTTCGTTGTGCTCAGCCACAGTGCGCTGGGCGAAATCCAAATCGAGCGCCAGGCGCTCACGAGAGTCCGCACGGGATCGTTTCCGGCCGAGGTTCCCGGAACGATTGACCCCGGTGCCGAAGCGGAGATCGAGAGCGGCGTCACCCCTCCGGACGTGCCGCCGTCGACGAAGCCGGAGCGGATCCCCGAGCCGCCGAAGGCGTCATGGTCCGGACGCCTGCAACTCGGGCTCAGCGGTTCACGCGGATCGACGGACAGCGATTCGGCGCGGGTGGTGGCGACGGCCAAACGCGACGGCGAGGAAACCATCCTGACGCTGCGCAGCACCTATCAGCAGACGCGGCGCGACGGCGATCGAACCGAGAACCGCTTCACCGCCCGCGCCCGCAACGAGTGGCTCCGGGGTGAGTCGAAGTGGTCGGGCTTTCTCGAATCCGAACTGGAACTCGCCGAGTTCCTCGACTACGACGCGCGGCTCCGCGGCGGCACGGGGCTTGTGTACCGGTTCCTCGACAACGACGAGACGCTGCTGTCCACCCGCCTCGGGTTGGGGGCGTCGCGCCAGTTCAACGGACCCAACGAAGACATCGACCCCGAGGCCATCATCGCGCTGGCGTTCAGCCACCAGTTCACGGAGCGCCAGCGCATCGAGATCGCGGCGGACTACTTCCCCGACCTCGCTGAGACCAGTGATTTCCGCGCCGAAGTGCGAGCCGGCTGGGAGATCGGCCTCAATGATGAGAACAACCTGAAGCTCCGTCTGAGTCTCGAGGACCGCTACAACAGCAGCGCGAACGACGAGAAGAACAACCTCGATTACTTCGCCGAACTGGTGTACGAGTTCTGAATCGGACCGGCCCGGGCCTCAGACGCGCCCGACGATGTACAGCACCCACTGGTCGTCGAGCTCGGGCGCTGTGTCGCCTGCGTGTTCGTCGGTGCTGATCGGCTCGTCCATCGCATCCCCGTAGTGGGCGTAGACCTCGGTGGTCCGGAAGCCGGCTTCGCGCATCGCGTCGCGCAGTTCCGCCGGTGACCACAGGCGCCAGTCGTACTCGAAGGCGCGCTCGATGGCGGTGCCGTCGGGCAGTTCGAAGTGAATCGCGTTGCGGACCCGCGAGGTCGTCGCGTCGGCCTCGACCTGCTCCCAGGTGTAGACGAGTTCGCCCTGTTCGGTCTCGATGACCTGTTCGCTGGTGCCGGGGAGCATCGCGTCGACGCCGCCGTAGAGATCGCAGACGAGCACGCCGCCTGCTTCGAGGCGGAACAGGCAGTTGCGCAGGTAGGTGAGCAGCCGGTCGCGCCGGAGCAGCTCGCAGACCGCGAAGTTCAGGGACGCGATCACGTCGGCCCGGTCTCCGACCTCCAGGGCGTCGCGCACGCGGATCGTCAGGCGCTCCACGGCTCCCTCGCCATGTTTCTCGACAAGCCGTCGCACGGCGTGGCGGAGCGGCTCGTCGTCGAGATCGGTCGCGATCGCGCGACGATCATCGCCCATCGCAAGCCACGCCCGTGAGACGCCGGCCGGACCGGCGAAGTCCTCACCGAGCACACGCGGATTCCCGGCGTGCACGGCGTCCAGAAACGCCGCTTCGATCGGCGGGCACTGCACGGCAATCTCATAGAGATCGAAGCGGTTGACGCTCCGCTCGCCGAAGCGGTACTCCGCGGGCTCGCTCACGGCGTGGCCCAGGCGCTGACATCGCGGATCTCGATGCTCTCGACCATCGCCTCCCACTCGGCGCGGGCGTTCTCAATAACCGATGCCGGCCCGGTGAGTTTGATGAACACGTTCGATAGCCGCATCGGCTCCGAGGCCTGATCGACGGCGAACTCGTACCGCCCCGCATCGTCGGAGTCGCCGAGGTCGACCTGCTCCGGTCCGTTCACCACCGGAATCGCGCCCAGCACCATGGTGTCTTCCTGGATGCCTGTGGAGCCGGGGAGGCCGGTGTCGAAGGGGCCTTGCCCGACGAAATGGATCATCTGCTGCCCATCGTCGACGGTGATCCATGTCGAGGTCGACGCGTCATCGCCACGGAACTGGCGATCCCAGCGGAGCAGGTTGTACATGAGCCCGCCGCCGATCGGGGTCGAGATCGTGAACGTCGCATTCTGGTCCGCGTTGCCGTCCGGCGACGGCACGGTGTACTGGACCGCAGTGAAGGTTGAACCAGTCGTCGCGGGCTGCCAGCGGTCGGGGATCGCGATGCGGATGCCCTCGACGGTCACGGTGGACGAGAGGTCGACCCCTTCTGACGTCGGAGGATTCGTCGTCTCGGGGGCCCGCGCCGAGGCGTCGCTCGGTTGCGTGTTCTCCTCGGTCGCGACCACGGACTCGGGTCGCTCGCAGGCGCCCAGCGTGCACAGGGCAAGCAGACCCACGCAGAGCGGGGCGGAATACCGCAGAATGGAACGGTTGGCGGCTGTCTGATTCGTTCGTGTCATCGGGCACATTTCCGTGTCATTCCCTTCCTGAAGCGTTCCAGCGGATGCAGATCGTTCCCATCACGGATATCGAGGATGCGCGGGTCGCGCCGTACCGGAATGTACGCGATGCCGACCTGCAGGGGCGCGACGAGCTGTTCATGGCCGAGGGCCGGCTCGTGGTCTCTCTGCTCCTGCGCGATGCCCGGTACGCAGCGGAATCGGTGCTCGTGACCGAGCACGCGCTCGGCGCGATCCGTCCGGCTCTGGAGAGCCACGCCGACCCGCCCCCGGTGTATGTCGCGTCGCGTGAGGTCATGGGCTCGATCGTAGGCTTCGACATCCATCGCGGGTGCCTCAGCGCAGGACGCCGGCTCCCGGTTCCGGACGCCCCAGAGTTCCTCGCCGCGCTCGGCCCGCAGGACCGTCTGCTGGTGCTCGCCGAGGACCTCTCGAACCACGACAACATGGGCGGCGTGTTCCGCAGTGCCGCGGCGTTCGGGGCCAGCGCGGTGTTCATCACGCCGCGCTGCTGCGACCCGCTCTATCGCAAGGCCATCCGGGTCTCCATGGGCCACGCGCTGCGTGTGCCCTACGCGACCGTGCCGTCCGGTTCGGCCGGCGTCGAACTGCTCCGGCGCGCCGGCTTTCTGACCGTCGCGCTCACCACCGCCCCCGACGCGGTCTCGCCGGAAGAACTCGCCCGGACCCTCGCCGGACGAGGGGACCACCGGATCTGCCTGCTGCTCGGGAGCGAGGGGGAGGGGCTGACCGAAGGGGCATCCGAGAGCGCGGATCTCCGCGTGCGGATCCCCATCAGCGATGGCGTGGACTCGCTGAACGCGACCGTGGCCGCCTCGATCGCGATGCAGCGGGTCAGCGAGTGCCTGGGGCTATTGCGCTGATCGGCGTGGCCCGATCCGGTACTCTGGGTTGCATGTCCGAACCCACCATCGACATCGCCAAAGACCAACTCGCCCAGGCCGCCGTCGCGGGGATCACGCACCGGATGACGGTCGGCCTAGGCACCGGGCGCGCCGCCACACGGGCCATCCATGCACTGGCCGATCGCATCCACCACGCCGGGCTCGCGCACATCAAGGCGGTCGCGACGTCCAAGGCCTCGGCCGATCTCGCGCGGGAACTGGGCATCGAGGTGGTCGAGATGCGTGACACGCTCACGGTCGATGTGCTCTTCGA
Organism: uncultured bacterium; assembly: GCA_963971985.1. Classification (GTDB taxonomy): domain Bacteria; phylum Planctomycetota; class Phycisphaerae; order Phycisphaerales; family UBA1924; genus JANSXG01. The sequence continues at coordinate 4,093 of CAXAVQ010000052.1, read as the reverse complement.
CGGAGCCGACGAGTTCGACGACGAGATGCGCATGATCAAGGGCGGCGGGGGAGCGATGACCCGCGAGAAGATCGTCGCCTACGGCGCGCGTCGGAGGGTCTACCTCGTGCAGCACACGAAGCGAGCCGAGCGCCTGGGCGACAGCTTCCGGGTCCCGGTCGAAGTGTTGGAGTTCGCGCTCGGCGTGCTGACCGCGCGGTTCGAGTGGCTGGGCCTCGACCCGCGCATGCGTCTCGACGGGAATTCGCAGCCGATCCGCACCGACAACGGCAACCTGATCCTCGATCTAGCCATGCCCGCGGACCCGGACAGGAACCCGGGCGATCGCAACGCCATGGACCCCGAGATGTTCCGGGCGGCGCTCAACAGCATGCCCGGCATCGTGGACCACGGCCTGTTCCTCGATGAGGCCGACGAGATCATCATCGAAGACGAGAACGGTGATCTGTCGCGCCTTGTCCGCCCGGACTGACCGGTCGACTACTTCCCTGACTCCGGTGCGAGGCGCTGCAGGCGGGTGTGAATCGTCCGCCACAGCCCATCGGTGGGCGTCGGTCGTTCGACGAGCGTGCGATCCGCGCCGGACGTCGCCGCGGCGAGGATCGCGGCGTAGAGCATGCTCGCATACTCCCCGGCGTCGCTCGGCATGCGCACCAGTTCGTTGGGCGGATCGACGCGGACCTCGTCGGACAGTGCGAGCACCACCGCCTTGCCGTTGCCTCGCTCGAGCGGGGCGGGCCAGTCTGCGGCGTCGAACAGTTCGATCGGGTAGTCGTCACCGCCGACCGGCGAACGCATCGGCGCGCCGACTCCCTCGGCGACGTCGTCGGTATCGAGACCAAGCTCTTCGGGCGTGATCGCACCAACGCGCAGGATCCGGTCGCCGTCGGGCCCGACCTCGACAATCGTGGATTCGATACCCGTCCGGCAGGGTCCGCCGTCGAGCACCAGCAGGTCAGGGAACGAGCGCCGGACGTGTTCGGCGCTCGTCGGCGATGGCTGTCCGCTGCGGTTCGCGCTCGGACCGAGCAGCGGGAAGCCGCAGGTCTCCAGCAGCGCGAGCGCGATGGGGTGGTCCGGGCAGCGCAGGCCGACGCCCTCGCGCCCCGCGCTGACCTGGTACGGCAGGTCCGGCGACCGGCGGACGACGATGGTGAGCGGTCCGGGCCAGAAGCGGTTGGCGAGCACTTTGGCTCGCTCGGGCCACGATTTGACCACGCGCTGGGCCATGCGCGTGCCGGAGACGATCACGCTCATCGGCTGCGACTCCGGGCGGCCCTTCATCTCGAACACCGTGCGCACCGCGTCGGGGTTGAGCGCATCCGCCGCGAGCCCGTAGACGGTCTCGGTCGGGAACGCGACGACGCCGCCGGCGCGGATGCGCCTCGCGGCTTCGGCGATCTGGGAGCGGTCGGTGGCCACGTCGGAGGTTACTCGTCGTCGGCAGACGTGGGGCCGAGGAGTTCACGCGACGTCGGCGGGGCGACCCTGATGCCGAGGCGCGCCAGCGTTGATCCGGTCGCGGCGTAGTACTCGGCGAGGCCGACGCTGTAGTCCGCGAGCGCCTGGATCTCCTGCAATTCCGCATCGGCGAGCGCACGCTGGCGGGTGAACTGAAGGTCGAGGAACTCGGGCGTGAAGCCGCGCGTGGTTTCGCCCTGCACCTCAAGCGTGCGCAGGTTCTCGGTGGCGGCGAGACGCGCGATGCGCGTCTGCTCGATGAGCTGGTAATTCGTCTGCAGGTTGCGCAGCGCGGTCTTCACCTCCAGCAGCACGGTCTGGACCGCGAGGCGGTAGGTGTTCATCGCGCGGAGGCGCTCGAGCTGACGCTGCCGGAAAAACGCTTCCGGACCGCGATTGCCGAGCGCCTGCTCGAAGGTCAGCGAGACGATGTAGCTGGCGTAGTCGCCGCCGAACTCCTCGTCTAGCGCATCACCGAGGTTCTCTGCCAGCCCGTCGAAGTTGGCCTGGGCCGCGAGGTTCAGGGCGGGCAGACGGCCGTTGTCGGCGACCGCGACGCGGATCGAGGCGTCGTTGATCGTCAGGATCGCCTGCTCGATCTCGGGGCGACGATTGAGGGCGGTGGTCACGGCGTCGAAGAAGCTCAGCTCGACCGGGGAGCTCACCGGCGCGTCGACGGGCTCCAGCAGGACTTCGCTCTCGATCGGGTAGGCCGGGTCGTTCATCCGGATCTTGAGCGCGTCGGACGCCTGGCGCAGGGCGTTGGTGGCGCGGATGACGTTCGCCCGACGGAACTCGACCTGCGAGCGGGCGTCGAAGACGGCGGCGGGGGTGGCGTCGAGTTCCAGACGCGCTTCGACGCGCCGGCGCACTTCTTCACCGCGATCGAGCAGACGCTGCTGGATGCGCAGCGAGCGATACGCCGTCACGAGGTTCCAGTAGGCCCGTTCGGTGTCGGTCACGGTGGCGATGAGCTGGTCGCGGAGTTGCTGGACCGACGCCCGCTGGGCGCTCTCGGCGAGGCGGACCTCGGCGAGCGTGACCTCGCGACCGAAGCCGCGCAGGAGGGGCTGGTCGAGTCGGGCGCTGAAACCCACGGCGTTCGAGGGATCCGGGACGAAGGTGACGCCTGGGGAACTGATGTCGCTGTAGGTCTCGCTCTGGGAGAAGGTGAGTTCTCCACCGCTCGTCAACCGCTTGCGAAAGCCAGCGCTGAGCGCGAGATCCTTCCGGACGTTCGCCCGGCCCGCGCCGAAGCTGGTGCCGAGTTGGGGCTCATCGAGCGCGTTCCAGCGCGCGTCGGCGAAGAACACCCAGTCGAAGACCGATTCGGCCAGCGTGAGCTGTTCGGCGCTGATCGCCGGGCTGAACGAGGCGTCCTGGAGGCGCAAGTTGTGCCGAACCGCGGATTGGATCGCCTGTTCGAGGGAGATTTCATAGGTATTCGCCGCGTTTCCGGCGAGATCCGGACCGATTTCCGGGAGCGGTTCGCCTTCGTACGAGCGCGGTCCGGCCATGGTGTTGAGTTCTTCGAGTCGCGCTTCGGTCAGGTCGATGGGTTCGACTTCGGCGCTCAGGGGGCGCGCGCTGGTGTCGCTCATCTCGTTTCGGATGGAGTCGAGCACCGAGCGCTTGAGCGACTCGCCGGTTTCCGCCTCGAACGGGGTCGAGCAGGCGCCCACGCAGAGCGCGAGCGATGCTGTCGCGAGGCACCGGGTCCGGTAGGATGTCGTGCGATGGGGCATAGACCCGGAGCGTAGCCCGCGCGGGGGCCGGGGTCAAAGTGGTTCAACTCGTTGAATCACTCTCCGGATTCTCCCACCGACAGCCCTGAAAACCGTCGCGCTCGGTGACACCACGGACGCGAGACGAACGAAGGATTCGACCCATGCACACGACTTCCATCTGGCGCCCCTTGGCCCTGTTCATCCTCGCCCTGACCGCGCTCGGCGCGACCTCGCCCAAAGCTCACGCGCAGGTGAACGACCTCGAGCCGTTCTGGGTCGTCCTGACGCGCGACACCGAGCTCCGCTGCGGCGATTCGCCGAGCTGGTACGCGATCGCCAACCTCAAGCAGGGCCAGTTGCTGAAAGTGAACGCCGAGTCGTTCGACTGGTATCGCGTGGGGTACCCCAAGGGGACGCGTGTCTGGATCGATACGCGTGACGCCCGGATCATCGAGGACGGTGCACGGATCGAGACGGTCCGCAACGCCGCCCCGCGCGCGATCAACGCCGCGGCGCCCACGACCGACAGTTCGTACCGGCGCGTCAACATGCAGTCGGTGGTCCCGCCCGGCACGAAGTTCCGCTACTTCGGCCCGATCATGAACAACCAGAACCAGACCGACGGCTACATCGTGCCCGCACCGGAAGGCGCGAACGGGTTCGTCATTGCCGCGGCGACGCGTCGCGCGACCGAGGCGGAGGTCGAGGCGTTCCTTGCCAAACAGAACCAGACGCAGCCGGAGCAGCCCAAACCCGCCGACCCGAAACCGGAACCGAAGCCCGAAGAGACCCAGCCCGAGCAGCCGTCGGGCAGCGGCAACGAAACCGACCCGGGCGCCAACTCTGATGAGAGCGCCGAAGAGGACACTGGTACCGAGGAGCGGGCCGAGCCGACCGGCACCGAA
>CAXAVQ010000051.1:0-11144 GCA_963971985.1 uncultured bacterium | reverse complement strand
TCGTACCGCTGGAGAACGCTCTGGACACGCTCAACACCGTGGCGCTCCGACTGAAGCGCGACGTCCTGCAAGCCGCGGCCCTTTGCGCCGCCTCTGATCGGACCATCACGGCGGACGAAGCGGAACTCCTCCGCGCCATCGGTGACATGCTCGGCGTACCAACCCCGCCGTTGCTACCCGGTCAGAAGCTCGCCTAAGGCCCGTAAACCTCTCGGCCCAACGATAAGCAGCACCGATCCCGCGACCGCGAGTGCCGCCCCGAAAACAGCGCGCCGGCTCACCCGCTCTTTGTACACGACCGCGACGACCGGCAGGATCAGGACCGGGCTCAGCGAGCACAGAGTCTGCGCGATCCCCAGCGGGATGCGGTCCATCGCCGTGAGCGACATCCACACGCCGAGGTACGGCCCAACGATCGCACCCATAACCGTGAACATGTAGCCGACATTCCGGCTGCCGATGCGCTTCCCTCGTGCTCGATCGCGGCGCGGCGACTTGCGGTGCAACCAGTAGAACAACAGGATCGGAGCCATGCCGAGGCCACCGAAGATCATGCGCACAAACGTCGCGGCCTGCGGTGTCAGTCGGGCAACATCACCGTCCAGCCCGTGGCCCATACCGCGTTTGGAGAGCAGGAATCCGACAGCCTGACAGACCGCCGCGATCAGCGCGAGCACCTCGTCGCGCGTGGCGTGCGGATTGTGGCCGAGATCGGTCTTGCCGGCGGCGCTGCTCGGTGGGCGTTCGAGAATGACCCAGAAGATGCCGGCGAGGGTCATCGTGATGCCGAGCATAGCGATGATCGTCAGCGGTTCGCCCAGAAAGACGAACCCCAGCAGCACCGCGACCAGTGGCGACGCCGTCATCATGAGCAGCGACCGTCGCGGCCCGATGTCCACAAAGGCTGTGAACAGCGCCTGGTCGCAGATGGTGAGCCCGATGAATCCCGAAGCCGCGAGAGCAAGGAGTTGAGCATCGACCATCGCCGGCCACCACAGGCCGCTCAGGATCCGGTGGGTCAGTCCGAGCAGCACGATCGCGACGACCAGGCGCAGGGCGTTCACCATAGTCGACCCGATGCGCCGGCCCGCCGAGGTGAAGCAGAGCGAGGTCGCGACCCAGAGGGCCGACGTCGCCAGACCGGCGAGCCCGCCGATGATCGCGTCGGCATCTGTCCCGTTGCGTACCGACGCTGATGCGGACATAGAGATCCTTGGGGAGCGACAGCCGTGCCGTGGGGGCGTGATCGTACCGCCGCCGGTCGAGGCGGTGCAGGCAGGGGCCGACGCGCGGTACCGTGCCGCCTATGAAACCAATCGTGCTTGCGGTGCTCGCGGGGTTGTGCTGGGGGATCGGCGAGGTATTCACCCGGAGCGTGCTTCACTCGAAGGAGATCGGCCCGTTCGCCGCCGTCGCGGTCCGGTCAACCGTCGCGCTGCCGGTGATCTGGCTGGCGTACTACATCGCGATGAACGTCGTGAAGTCTCCGATGGAAGTGCAGGGCTGGCTCGGCGGCACCTCGATGGCGACTTGGCTGAAGTTGCTCATCGGATCGGGTCTCATCGCCGGGGCCGCCGCGATGATCTTTTTCTATGCAGCGCTGAGCATGGGCGAAGTGTCGCGGATCAAACCGATCGCGTTCGCCCTCGCGCCAGCGACCGCGGTGATCCTGGGCTGGCTCGCGCTCGGGGAATCTCTCACGTTTCGGAAGATCATCGCGATCGGCCTGATCGTCGCCGGCGTCGTCCTGCTCACCGGGAAAGCCAAGTCACCAGCGGGTGCACCGGAAGAGGCCGGTCAGTCCACGCGGACGAACTCGTAACCGCCCGACGTCGCTCCCCAGACCTGCTCGCCCGCGCTGTTGAAGCCACGGTCCCATGTCAGCAGACGGTCCGGGTACACGGCGACCTCGCTGACGACGTAGTCCGCTCCACGGAGCGAACTGGCGCACGTGCCGTCCCGGGTCGATCCGACAAACGCGTCCGCCTCGGCGTCGAACGAAAGGTAAACGGCGCAGCCCGTCCGCTCGGTCAGGAACTCCGGCTCAAGGGCTTCGTCGAACCGCCCGGGCGTTTCGTGCCACCCAGCGAACGCCAGCGGATCGCCCGGAAGCTCGTAGACCGCGCTGACGAACTCGTTCCCATCGCTCCGAGAGACCCGATAGACGCGCTGGCGATACGGTCGCTCAAGTGAAGTCGCCGTCGCCTGCTCCACGTACAGCCATGACACGTCGTCATCGCGTCCCGGCCAGATCTCGACCATCTCCAGGCGAATATCGAAATACTCGTCGTCACGCTCGGCCTGCGCGGCGCTGCTGAACGATCCGGTCATGCGATCAACGAGTTCTGTGAGCATCGGGTCGGCCGCGGAACTCGGCACCGTCCCGGCCCCGCCCCCACCGGAGGCGCACCCGATCAGAAGAGCCATCGACCCGCTGAACAGTGCGGCAGTGATCCGTTTGAACTGCGTCATCCGACACCTCCTCTGCGTGTCGCATCCTACCCGACGCATGGCTACACTCGCTCGATGCGAGTCACCACCTGGAACGTCAACGGGCTGCGAGCGGCGCTCCGCAAGGGGTTCGCCGACGTCATCAATCGGCTGGACCCCGACGTGTTGCTGCTGCAGGAGGTCCGGGCCATGCCCGACCAGTTGCCTTCGGAATGGGCCCAGCCAGACGGCTGGCACGTGCACTGGCACCCCGCCCAGCGCCCCGGGTACTCGGGCACGGCGATCTGGTCGCGCGAGCCGATCAAACTCATCGGAACCGGGCACGGCACGGACCACACCGACCTCGACGAGGGCGATCCGGAGGGGCGACTCGTCTTCGCAAAGACCGGCCCACTCCGCGTGGCGAGCGTCTACCTGCCGTCGGGTTCGTCCGGCGACCATCGTCAGGCCCAGAAAGAACTCTGGCTCGACGCCTTCCGCCCGTGGGCCGACAGCGCATCGAAGTCACGGGTGCCGACGCTCCTGGGCGGTGACTTCAACATCGCCCACACCGAAAACGACATCTTCCACGCCAAGTCGAACCAGAACACCTCCGGCTTCCTGCCCCACGAGCGGGAATGGATCGGGGGCCTCTTCGAGTCCGGCTGGAACGACTTTGTCCGCCAGCAGGCCGGTGAGTGCCCGGGCCCGTACACGTGGTGGAGCAACCGCGGTCGCGCGCGGGAACTCGATCGCGGCTGGCGGATCGACTACCTGCTCGGCAACCGTGCGATTGCCAGACACGCGCAGTCATTTCACATCGATCGCGAGGCCGGCATCACCGTTTCCGACCACGCGCCGCTCAGCATCGATCTCGACATCTGAATCAGCAGGCGTTGCCGAAGTTGCCCAGCACCACGTTCAGGTCAGACAGGTCGACCTCTCCATCGCCAGTCACGTCACCATTCGCAGTGGAATCACCGAAGTTCCCTAGCACGAGGTTCAGGTCGGCCAGATCCACGACCTGATCTCCGGTCGCATCGCCCGGGCACGCGCTCCCGGCATCCTCGATCAGCCCGGGCCCCGTGATCGTCAGCGTGAACGGCTGCGGATCCGAGAAACGGTCCCACTGCGAAGTCACAAAGAAGTACGTCGTCCCTTCAAAAAGCAGCGCATCGATCTTCGACTGGCCCTGCGGCAGACCGAACGGCCCGAATCCGTTGCCGAGCGAGTAGTCCAGCAGGTTCTCGAGCGGCTGATCAGGATCGAACGAGCCCTCGTAGATGTATGTGAAGTTATTTCCGGAGTCCACGATCGAATCGAACGTGTACCCGCCGGACACCGGGACCGTGAACTCGATGACGTCAAACGACACCGGCCCCAGCCCCGAGACCCCTTCGATGAAGAACGGGCGGCTCCACTGCTCTTTCGAATCCGCGATGCCCTCGCGGACCTCGACCTCGTCGGGCACCGTGGTCGTCATGTGGAACACCGCGTCGTTCAATCCGATGACCCACGGCGACGGATTGCCCGAATCGATCGTGAACGACACCGTCCCGCCGGCAGAGAGGTCAACCCCGGAACCGAACAGCGGCCCCGACGTGTCCGCGAGCGGGTAGTCCGCGATGGTGCGATCACCGCCGATCGGATCGTCCCAGAGGACCGCCGGCCCACCCGGAGCCGTGGCCGAGATGGACATGTCCAGCGACCACGGACGGACGCCGTCGGATTTGTCGGCCACGATAGCCGTCCACAGGGCCGTGAGCCCCAGACCGGTCACCGGCTCGGCGATCGGTTCGAACTCGAGATTCACCGTGAGATCGCTGGAGTCGATCACGAGGTTTCCGACCGCTGCGCTGCCGACGACTTTCTCTGCGCCAGAGACGGGCAGAGCGAATCCCGCGAGAAGGGCGAGCGATGAAAGGGAAACGGCGGCTGACCGGCGTGAACTGAACATGTTTGGACCTCTCTCTGAATCGGCGTAGTTGCGTGAGATCAGCGTATACCCAGACCGCCCCGGAGCGAACCGGGTTGCTCAAAAGCCGCAACGAAGAGCCGGAAAATGGGCATCTTTGGGACCCTTGGCGGGCCCAAACGCGTCAAATCCGTGGTCTGGCCTCGTACAATGGTCCTCTGAAGACCTGCTACGAGAAAGGTGATCTTCCCGATGGCGTACTACACCAAACTCGGAACCATCCCGAAGAAGCGTCACACCCAGTTCCGTCGCCCCGACGGGGCCCTCTACTCCGAGGAAGTGTTCGGTACGGAAGGCTTCGTCGGCCCGACCTCGACGCTTTACCACATCCACCCCCCGACTCAGGTCACAGGATGGAAGACCCTCTATCGGACCGAGCCCGAGTATGTGGAACAGGAAGTGATGCGCATGCGTCACCTTGTCTCGAAGGGGCTGCCCGTCGACGGCGATCCGGTGACCGGACGCAAGGTCGTCCTCGGCAATGCTGATGTGGAGCTCGCCATCTGCATCCCCGCAGAATCAAAGACGCCGTACTTCTATAAGAACGGCCAGGGCGACGAGTGCCTGTTCATCCCCCACGGCTCGGGCGAGTGCCGCACGATGTTCGGCACCCTCAAGTTCGGGCCGAAGGACTACATCGTCATCCCGAAGGGCACGATCTACGAGATCGAATTCAACCCGCTCGCCGATGAAGATCGTCCCGACGGCGTCAGCAAAGACGAGATGCCCTACGGCAAGTTTCTTGTCATCGAGACGTGCAACGCCAGCCACATCGCACCGCCCCCCGGCTACCTCTCCAAGAAGACTTCACAGTTCCTCGAACACGCGCCCTACTGCGAGCGTGACCTGCGCCTGCCCGAGATGCCGATGACCTGGGACGAGGACGGCGAGTTCGAAGTCCGCGTCAAGGCGCGCAACTGCATGCATTCCTACACCTACCACTATCACCCCCTCGACGTGGTCGGCTGGGATGGTTGCTACTACCCCTACTGCTTCAATGTTGATGACTTCAGCCCGATCACCGGCGAGCTGCACATGCCCCCGCCGATCCACCAGACCTTCGAAGCGCACAACTTCGTGATCTGCTCGTTCTGCCCGCGCATGCTCGACACGCACCCACGCGCAATCAAGGTGCCCTACAACCACTCGAACCTCGACTCCGACGAGGTGCTCTACTACGTCGAGGGCAATTTCGGCTCGCGCAAGGGCATCGATGTCGGCTCGTTCACCTGCCATCCGCAGGGCATCCCGCACGGGCCTCACCCGGGCACGATCGAAGCCTCCATGTCGCACGACTACACCGCCGAACTCGCGGTCATGGTCGATACCTTCAGGCCGCTGTTCCCGACCAAGCTCGCCGTGGAAATGGACGACCCGAAATACCCGGCGAGCTGGGAGGGCGAGCACTTCCCGGGCGCTTCCAAGGCACGTCTCAACGGCAAGGCTGGCAAACCCCGCTTCCCCGCCACTCAGGACGACAACGCAGAGCTCGTCCGGGTCGATCAGATCGACGTCCGAAGCGGCAAGCCCACCGGGCGTCCGCACGAACAACCCGGTCAGCCCAACGACACAATCGAAACCCCCGCTCACCAGTAATGCAGAGTCGCAGTTCCAAACAGTCACTCCCAAGGGAAACCTCACGATGATCAAGACGACCACCGTCCGATGCCTCTCGCTCTGCGCCGCTCTGTGCGTCGCTGTCATCGCTGCCACGCCCACACCGGTCGCTGCACAATCGCGCCCAGATAACCGACGGGGCGCGTCGATGGATCCGGTCCAGACCGCGCTGGACGAGGCTTTCCGCGCCGAACTGAAACGACTGGTCTGGATGGACGAGGGCCAACTGACTCCCGCCGGCTTCAGCGCCGCACTGCTCGTGGTCGACGCGCTCCAGCAGCAGGCGGCGTGGTACGTCGAAGAGTCGAACGTCGACCTGTTCCGCGAACTCAGCCGCACAGAACGGCTGCTCCGGCTCATGGTCGAGGGGAGCCAGACGCAGAATCCCGAACTGTGGGCGATGTTCGTCGAGCACCCGGAGCTCGCCGATGCGATCGCTTTCAGCCTGCAGCCCGGTCGTGACCAACTCGCCGATGCAATGCTTGTCCTAGATTCGCTGCGGCGCCAGTTCGGCGCGAACCGACTCGCGGACTACGCCAACCTGACCGCCGCGATCTGCGCGGTGCATGACCAGCCTCCAACTCCGCCCGGTCGAAACCCGACGACCGCTGCCAGTCCGAACGAAATCTGGGCGTACTTTGTTCGTCACGAAGATCAAACCGTCTTTGGCGTACGCTCGATGCCCGTCGATCTCCTCGCACACGTAGTTGACACGACCGCTTCCATTGCTGAGATGCAGTGGGCCCTGAACCGTTATGGCAGGGACACTCAGGTCGGCAACCGCTACGGGGAAATCGTCTACGACGAAACGGCCTACATGACTGGTCGGCCCAAGCGAATCGACTCCGAGACATACACCCTGCAGAATATCCGACAGGTCGGCGGTGTTTGCGCGGAGCAAGCCTACTTCGCAGAGCACGTGGGCAAATCGATGGGCGTGCCAACGGTATACGTCAGTGCGATCGGCTCCGAAGCATCCCACGCGTGGCTCGGCTTTCTCAGGCTTCGCGGTCGTCAGGCGGCGTGGGACTTTGATAGCGGAAGATACGACGAATACAAGCAGTATGTGGGCGATTACCGCGACCCCTTATCTGGTGAAGATCTTAGCGAAGGTAATGTCGCGATTCTGTCACAGATGATTGGGACGTCAGCGGAGGAAATCCAAACCGCTGTAGCGATGCACGACGCCGCGGCCGCGCTGTCTGAGTTTCAGGAGAACGCGGATGCGCCGGTAGTCGGGTTGACTCTCGATACCGAGCAGGCCGTTGCTCCCGTTCGTATAGCGGACGATGCGGGTATCAGCGAACTGCTGACAGCGGCTTTCGGCGCAACGGGCGCGGAGCGCCGGATCTGGAACCTGGCGGGAGATCTCGCTCGCGAACGCCGGATTGCGGGCAAAGACCTTGAGGCGATTTTCACATTCCTCGAACGGCTCTGCGGGCGCAACGAAGCCAGCTACTTCGCGGCGAAGGCTCCCAAGCTCCTCTGGGCCGTCGAGGACGTGCGTGCACAGGCGAGGATGTTTGACAGGGTCGCACGCGCAGTGAGGAGGGTACCGGGTCAAGAGGCCGATGTTCGCTTCTACCAGGGGGACGGACTTCGCGACCGTGAACTCTTCGAAGCAGCCTTGAATGCGTACCTAATGCCCACCAAGTCACGCAACCTCGATGGCGCGTGGACCGTCGACGCGGTTGATCGTGTGATTTCGCTACTCAACCAAACAGGTAAGGCGCAACACCTGCCCGACATTCTCGGCGACATTTTCCGACGGGTCCCACGCCCGGAAACCGACGCCGCTCACATTTTCCGGCGCGGCTCAGTGTGGGCACAGGTCGGTGAGCGCTACTATCGGTCGCTAGTCGCTAGCGGCCGCACCAACGAGGCCCAGAACGTCCGACGCCAGCTCGACACGATTGTCCGGCTCGTTCCCTGACGGAGCGGCAGACTTGGCAGACACGCGACGATATCCCCATCGGTCGAGTGCACCCAACCAAGTGCTTGTGTGATGTCCGCGCCCCATTTAGCATCTGTGACACACGCGGTCGGACCAGACACCGACGCGTGACGGGAGCAGGATGCGAACACGATGGATCGGATGCCAGGTGCCAGCGACCCGACTCTCCAGATGGAGCGCGTCGTGCCTGCTGGCAATCGCCGGCACCGTGTGCACCGCTCAACCGAGTTCGCTCGAGCCCGTCGACGGGCGTTCGTTCTCCGGCGTCAGCCTCCCTAGTTCGCCGCAGGCGTACCCGGTCTCGTTCAGCGCGACACGGGCCTGGAGCTGGGCCGAAGCGTCCGCGGTCGGCGGCACCGATCGCCTGGTCCTCGAAGGCGATGTCCGCGTCGAGATCGGCGGCTACGACTTCAGCGCCACCCGAGCGGTCGTCTGGATCGAACCGGTGCAGGTGGTGGCCCCGTCGGGCGCGCGTGCCGACGCCGATCAGCTCGCCGTCTACTTCGAGAACGTCCGCGATCCCGGCGGCACGCCCGGCCCCCAACCGGGCGTCGGCCAGAGCGCAGACCGCCTGCTCGTTACCGGGCTGATCGTCCGGCAGCGGTCAGGCATCGCGCTCCGCGTCGACGATATCCGCGCCGGACGCCCCGAACCGAACCGCCAGAACGCGTCGGACGCCGCGGCATTGAACCGGGAGGGTGAGGCACGCCTGGCGACTTACCTGGCCTCGCTCCGCGACACACCGTCTCAGCCGGGCACTCTCGATCGCCCGATGCGAACCGATGTGGTCGTGGAACGCGTACCACCCGTCGATCCTTTCGCGCTCGCCGATGCCGACACCTTCGAGGACACCCGTCCGGATCGACCGGAGAACCCCGGCAGTGTCATCCAGCCGGGTCCGACGCTCGGCACAGTGACGTTCAGCTCGCCCGAGATCATCGTCGCGCCGGACGAGGACGGCACCGGGTACGCCGTCATGTTCACCGACGGCGTCGGCGTGACCTACGAACTCGACGGTCGCTCCGGCTCTCGCCAACTGACCGCCGAGCGCGCGGTTGTCTTTCTCGAAGAAGGCGTCGACGCCTCCGGCGCGACGTTCCGATCGACCGAGGTTGCCGGCGTGTACCTCGAAGGCGACGTGAACCTCATCGCCGTCGACACCCCCGCCGGGCTGCGCGGTGAGCCGACCGGCCTCGGAGAACCCAACCGCTACACCCTCCGCGGCTCACGCGTCTATTACGACCTCCGTTCCGATCGAGCGGTCCTGCTCGACGCCGTCTTCTGGACCTACGACGCGTCACGCGGCATGCCCCTCTACCTGCGTGCCGAGTCCATCCGCAAGGAATCGGACACCCAGTTCGCCGCCGACAACGCAACGCTCGCCAACGTCGCGTTCGCCGACCCGCACTTCTCGATCGGCGCGAACTCGGTCACCCTGACGCGTCGCGCCCGTCCCGACGGCTCGGTGGCGAACGCCGTCGACGCCGAGGGCGTCGGCTTCCGGATCGGCGATTTCCCGGTGCTGCAACTGCCCCGAGTGAGGGGTGAGCTCCGGCCGACACCGCTTCGACGCATCGCGTTCGAGAGTGAGTCAGGCTCGCCCGTCCTCCGGACCGAATGGGACCTGTACTCCATCCTCGGCGTCGACGCCGCCCCGGCCAACAGCGCGACGCTTCTGCTCGATGGCTACCTCGAACGAGGCGCCGGTGTCGGGACCGAACTCACCTGGGGCACCAGCGACACCGACGGCTCGATCTTCGGCTACTACATCCACGACAGCGGCGAAGACCGGTTCACCACCGGCGAAGAGATCGATCGTGACGGCGAGAACCGCGGCATCGTCCGAGCGAACGGACGCTACCGGCTCGACGAGGTCTGGACCCTCTTCGGGGAGATCTCGTACGTCTCGGACGAGGCGTTCACCGACGCATTCTTCGAACGGGAAGCCGAGGTCGGACGTGAATTCACGAGCAACCTCTTCGTCCGGCGTGTCGACCCCAACGGATCTCAGAACACCGGCCTCACCCTCGAAGCGAACACCAACCTCAACGACTTCCTGATCAACGAGCACCTGCTCCAGAGCCCCGGCTTCCAGACCGAACGTCTCCCCGAGGCAACCTACTCCGTCGTCGGTGACGATATCTTCGGCGGTGCGCTCACGTACTACAGCGAGACGCGGGCCGGACTGCTCAAACTCAATCTTGCCGAGAACGATCTCAGCGACCAGGGCTACACCGACGCTATCGCGCAGGACGCCTTCGGCATCAACGCGAACCAGACCATCGCGGATCGGCTGGGGGCCGAAGGCTACAACTCCTCCGAGATCCTCCGCTTCGACACCCGCCACGAATTCGAAGCGCCGATCCGTTTGGACGAGCGCGGCGCGTGGAACCTCACCCCCTTCGCGGTGGGTCGCTTCACCGCGTACGACACCGATTTCGACGAGTTCCGAACCGCATCGGGGTCCGACGAAGAAGACGAGTACCGGCTCTGGGGCGCTGTGGGCGCCCGGCTGGGGACCTCGATCGTCAAGGTCGACAACTCGTTCGGAAGCGAGCTGTTTGACCTCACCCGCCTTCGCCACATCGTCGAACCGACCGCCACCGTTTGGTTCTCCGAGTCATCGCTCGACGACGGCTCGCTCCCGGTCTACGACGAAACCGTGGAAGGCATCGCCGACGGGTTCTCCTACCGCGTCGGTCTGCGGAACACGTGGCAGACCAAACGAGGCCCCTCGAACGCCTTGCGCAGTGTCGACTGGCTCGTGCTCGACACCTCCTACACCTGGTCCGACGACGACACGCCCATCGACTCACCCTACGGACGCTTCATCGAGTACCGCCCCGAGTACTCGAACTTCGGCGAGTTCGCCTCGGTGCGAGGGTCGATGCTCCTGACCGATGCGCTCGCGCTGACGACGGACTGGACATACGACACCGACGCGAGCGAGACCCGGCGCATCTCCGCGGGTGCCCTGATCGACCACGGCTACGGGTACAGCAGTTTCTTCGAGTACCGCTCGCTCGATGTCATCGACTCCGACCTCCTCCAGGCCGGCAGCCGCTACGAATTAACGCGCAAGTACGCCGTCGAAGTCTTCGGGACATGGAATCTCGACGAGGACGAGTTCCAGACCGTCGGCACCCGGATCGAACGACGCTTCCCGCA
>CAXAVQ010000050.1:0-11471 GCA_963971985.1 uncultured bacterium | reverse complement strand
CAGCGGGCCCGCCGCGACGCGCGGGTCGAGCTTCGCCACGTGAAGCACCAGCGGCACGAGCAGGCCGAGCACCGCAGCGATGCACATGGCGATGAGGATCGACCCGGCGATCACGCCGACCGCCGGGACCGCGCCCGCCCAGAGCAGGGCGATGACACCCACGATGGCGGCGCAGCTCACTCCCAGCAGCAATGAAACGCCCGACTCGCGGAGCGCCAGCTTCTGGATCTGGCGGAAGTTTACCTTCGAGGCGTGCATGAACTGGATGGCGAGGGTCAGCGACTGGATCGCGACCGATTCGCAGAGCGTCAGCACGAGCGGGATGAACGCCGCGATCACGATCGCCTGCTCCAGCACGGCACCGAAGGCCGTCGCGATGCCCGCGCTGATCAGCCCGCCGAGGAGGTTGCAGCCGAGCCAGGGCATGCGGATCCGATAGGCCTTGAAGGGCCCGCCGCCGCGATACTGCTCGATCCAGACGCCGATGATCTGGAACACATCGGCCTCGTGCTCGGCGCTGGCCATATCGGCGGCCTCATCGGAGTAAAGCTTCACATCGATGACGCCCTCGAACCGGCCGTCCGCGTCGACGACCGGGATCGCCAGGAACCGGTGCACCGCGAACATCGACATGGCTTCCCATAGGGGCCGGTCGGACCGACAGGACACGACGCCCCGCTTCATCACGTCCTCGAGACGCTCATCGGGTGCCGAGAGCAGCAGGGCCCGCGTGGGCATGACGCCGACGAGCCGGTCCCCGTCGTCGAGCACATAGAAGTAGATGATCCCCTCTTCGATGCCGCGTGATCGGAGGTCCGCGAGGGCTTCACCAATCGACAGCGACGAGCGCAGCGTGGCCTTGGTGCGCCGGACGAAGCGCTCGATGGGTTCGTCGAGGTGTTGTTCGATTTCCGGCTTCATGCGCTGCGATCGGCCTCCCTGACCGTGGCGCAGTATAGAACCGGCGGATCACGCGGCGGGGGCCCGACGTTCGGTTCCGGCGAGTGTCGCGACGCGCTCGATCAGGTCATCGCGCCGGATCGGCTTCTGGGCGTAGTGGTTGCACCCGGCACGCAGGCACTCGTCCATGGTTTCCGACAGCGTATTGGCGGTCAGCGCAAGGATCGGCGTCTCGCACCCCGCTGCTCGGATGCGTCGGGTGGCCTCGCAGCCGTCCATGATCGGCATCTGGATGTCCATGAGCACGCAGTCGAACGTCTGCGCCGACCCGGTGACGCTCCGCCACGCGTCCTCGCCGTTCGAGACGATCTCGACCTCCGCCCCGGCCTTGCGCAGGAAGTGGGAGATCAGGCGCTGGTTGTCCGGTCCGTCCTCGGCGAGCAGAATGCGAAGGCCCGAGAGCGTCCGGTCGCTCGACTTCTTCGCCGGTGCGAGCGCACCGCGATCGGGTCGTGCGCTGGCGGTTTGGGCACCGGCCCTCAGCCACACAAAGTCCACAACGAACGTGGTTCCGCCTCCGGGGACCGACTCGACGCCGATCATCCCCCCCAGCAGGTCCACCAGCCTGCGAACGATGGCCAGGCCGAGACCGGTTCCGCCGTACAGACGCGTCGACGACGGGTCGGCCTGCTGGAACTCGTCGAACACGCGTTCGAGTTGCTCCGCGCTCATGCCGATGCCTCGGTCGCGCACGGTCAGGCGAAGATGTGCGGTCGAGTCCGACGGACAGTCGCAGTCCAGAACGACCTCGATATCGTTGCCGCCCGAGAATTTGATCGCGTTGGCAATCAGGTTGACGGCGATCTGGCGCAGCCTTGTCGGGTCCCCGAGAACGACGGAATCTGTGCGAGATATCGTCGAGAGCACCCGGATCCCGGAGCGGTCGGCTTCCCCGGTCAGCATCTCGACCGCCTGAGAAACCACCTCGCTTGGTCGAAGCGGCATCTGCTCGACCTGAAACCGGTTCGCCTCGAT
This sequence comes from uncultured bacterium, assembly GCA_963971985.1. GTDB lineage: Bacteria > Planctomycetota > Phycisphaerae > Phycisphaerales > UBA1924 > JANSXG01. Next base: position 9,536 of record CAXAVQ010000050.1, on the reverse strand, counting down.
CTTGGAGAGGTCGAGGATGCCGCTGACCAGTTGCAGGAGGTGGTTCGCGTTCTGCTCGATGGCCCGGATTGCTTCCTGCGCCTTCTCAGGGGCGGTCGAATCATCGGCGAGCACTTCGGCGTAGCCGGAGATGACACTCAGGGGCGACCGGATCTCGTGGCTCATGTTCGCCAGGAACATGGATTTCGCACGCGAGGCCGATTCGGCCTCTCGTCTGAGCGCACGGTTTGCCAGTTCGCTCGCCGTCACCTCGGCGAGCGTCCGCAGCCCGTTCAACTGCTCGACGCTGAGTGTGTTCGGTTGCAGGTCGATGACGCAGAGCGACCCCATGCACAGCCCGTCGACCACAAGTGGCACGCCGGCGTACGCGCGGATGTGCGGCGGACCGGTCACAAGGGCGTTGTCTCGAAACCGCGGATCGGTCGTGGCGTCGTGCACGACCAGAAAATCGTTGCTGAGAATGGTGTACGCACAGAACGCCTGGTCCCGAGGGGTCTCGCGCGTATCGAGGCCGCAGATCGATTTGAAGAACTGTCGTTTCTCATCGACAAGGCTAATCGCGGCGATCGGCATCCCGGCGATTGCCGAAGCCAGCATCGCGATCCGATCAAATCGGTCCTCGGCCTCGGTGTCCAGCACCCCGAGCGAACGCAGCTTCGCCAAGCGTTGGGCTTCGTTGGATGGGAGGGGGGCAGGGGGCATGGGTATAGATCTCTTGGTCTATGTCGCCGCATTTCGAACGGAAGATTTGCGGGGAACCCAGTAGAACTACGCAGTATTGAAGATTGGGCCCGGAATAGGGGTGTTTCGGAGCCGCGCTGGGCCCGAGAAGGCCGATGGAGCGGGCGAATGAGCCTCGTCGGGGTATGATCCACCCGCACACGAAACCCTCGTACGCACATTATCCGGGCCCTTTTTCATGTCGAGTTCCGCATCATCCAGTTCCGCGCCCCGCAGGCGGATCGCACTCATAGCGCTGCTCGTCACCGCCGTGATCACGTCCGGTGCCGTGTTCTGGCACAAGGTGATCCGCGAGCAGATCTTCCCGAAGAACTTCGGCGTGGTCGAAACAGGCGATATCTACCGTTCCGGCCAGTTGACCGAGCGGGCCCTGCGCAAGGTTATCGACGAGAACGGGATCAAGACGATCATCGCGCTCAACGGTCCCGACGAGGAGGGCGTCATGGAACAGCGCGTCGCCAACGAGCTCGGCGTGCGCCGGATCACCTTCGCCCTCGCGGGCGACGGGACGGGGCCACCCGCCGACTTCGCCGCGGCGGTCCACGCCATGGCCGACGAGGACAACTGGCCGGTGCTCGTGCACTGCCACGCCGGAGCCCAGCGGACGACAACCGCCGTGCTGCTCTACCGGCACATCTATCAGGGCGAGTCAATTTTCAAGACGTACCCGGAGCACTTCGAGTTCCGCCATGAGCCCGGTGACTGGCCGGTGCTGGCGTACCTCGCTGAGTACATCGACGACATCAAGCTCGAACTCGAGAGACTCGAAGCCGTCGAAGTCGCCTCCGACGATCCCGAGCCGCAGCCCGTGAACTGACCACGAGCGACCCCCGGCGGGTCAGAACGACCAGATCATCGGGATCAGCGTGATCGACACGATCGCCATGAGCAGGTTCATTGGGATGCCGATGCGCAGGAAGTCGCTGAACCGGTAGCCGCCGGGGCTGAGCACCATCAGGTTGGTCTGGTAGCCCAGCGGCGTGGCGAAGCTCGCCGACCCGGCCATCATGATCGCGAAGATGAACGGCTCGAACTGCACGCCGAGCGTGGTGCTCACCGAGTAAGCGATCGGGAACACGAGCGCAACCGCGCCGTTGTTGGTGATGATCTCCGTCGCCACAGAAGTGACGAGGTAGACCGCGATCAGGGCCATCAGCGGGCTCTCGCCGGCGATCCCGATCAGCCCATCCGCCACCGCGGGCGCGGCGCCGGTCACATCGAGCGCGCGCCCGAGCCCCAGAGCCGCGCCGATCACGATCAGCAGCGACCAATCCACGCTCTGGCGCGCCTCGCTCAGTGTGCAGCAGCGCGTCAGAACCATCGCGCCGGCTCCGATCAGCGCGCCCTGGAGCATGCTCAGCCAGCCCAGCGCCACGACCGTGACCACGATCAGCAGCACGCCCAGCGCGACCGGCGCCCGATCGTGCCGTCGCGGGGTGGAGTCGTCCAGCGGGCTGATCAGGAGGAAGTCGCGCGTGTTCCGGTACCGGTCGTGGAACCCGGCTTCGGCCTCGACCAGCAGCGTGTCGCCGGCACGGAGCGTGATGTCGCCCAAGCGCCCGCGAAGACGCACACCGCTGCGCGCGACCGCCAGCACCACGCCGTTGTACTCGTGCCGGAACCCGGTGGACTTCAGCGTCGAGCCGGCGAGCGCGCTGGTCGGACCGACCACCGCCTCGAAGAGCCGTCGCCGGTAACGGGGCGCATCGAGTTTGAACACCTGGTCGGTCGCCGGGTCCAGCCCGCGGATGCGCTGCAGGTCACGGATCGACTCGACGATCCCCGCGAACAGCAGGCGATCGCCCGCGTGGAGCACCTGCTCGGGGTCCGACGGACCGATCGGCTCGCCCTCGCGCTCGATGCCGACGAGGAAGCAGCCCGGCAGGTTGCGCAGCCCGGCTTCCATGATGGTCTTGCCGTCGAGCGGGCTTCCTGCCGGGACGAGCAGTTCGAGCGTGTACTCGCGCGGGTCCGACAGGGCCTGTTTGGTCGAGCCGCGATCAGGGAGCAGTTTCGGCCCGACGAAAGTCAGAAAGAGCCCGCCGATGATCGCCGCGGGCAGACCGACCTTGGTGATCTCGAAGATCCCGATCGGCTCGCCGCCGGGCGTCGCGTCGACCATGCCGCTGACCACGAGGTTCGTGCTGGTGCCGATCAGCGAGCAGGTGCCGCCGAGGATCGCGGCGTAGCTCAGCGGGATCATCAGTTTCGACGGCGTCAGATCCAGGCGCTTGGCCCAGTCGCTGACCGCCGGGATCATCATCGCCACGACCGGCGTGTTGTTGAGGAACGCGCTCATCGCGCCGACCGGCAGGATGATCCGCACCAGCGCCATCGTGAGGCCCTTGGGGCGCCCGAGCAGTCGCTCGCCCAGCCAGTCCACGGTCCCCGTTTCACGCAGCCCCGCGACGACCACGAACAGGACCGCGATCGTGATGACACCGGTGTTGCTGAAGCCGGTCAGGGCATCCTCAGCGCCGATCACGCCGATCGCCCAGCCGCCGTCGGTCGGGTGCGGCAGGACCAGAAGGGCCGTCAGCGCCGCCATGAGCAAAGCATCCGGCGAGATCCGCGTCGTCGCGAGCAGCACCACCGCGCCGACGACCACCAGCAGCACAATGATCGCAGCGATCGACAACCGGGTACCTCCGCGAGCCGACTCGAAACCGGCGGACTCACCGCTGATCCTCGGTCGGGCGGGTAGTGTCGCTCCACCGATGACCCGCGCCAAACGAAAACGCCCGGACCGAGGAGGTCCGGGCGTTGGCTCGGCTGGAGATGACTCCAAGAGGGACTAGGCCTCCGGTTTCTCGGTCGGCTCCGCCTTCGGTCGCGATGGCGCGTGGTTCGGGGTGGGCTTGGAGACCTTGCCGAGCGCGCCGGGCAGGTCGATACCGGCCTGTTCCGCCAGTTCATGAACCGGCGGCAGGGAACCGATCAGTCCGGAGAGGAAGTCCGCTGTGGCGCCCTTCGCGCCGGCCTTGCCCTCGACCTGCGACCCGGCACGCCCGTTGTCCCAAACCGTGATCTTGTCGATCCGCAGGTTCGAGATGGCCTTGACCTGCTCGCGGACCAGTTCGGGCAACTGCTCGATGAGCAGCAGCGTCGGGGCGATCTGCGGGTTGTCCGCCGCGGCCTGCATGAGCTGGCGGTAGCCCTCGGCCTTCGCCTCGAGCACCTTGCGGACACCCTCGGCCTCGGCCTCGTACTTCGCGAGCGTCGCCTCGGCCTCGCCTCGGGCGATGCGCCGCTGGCGCTCGGCCTCTGCTTCGGCGGCGATCTCGATCTTCTGCTTCTCGATCTCCTGCGGCGCGAGCACTTCCTTGGCGAGTCGGGCGAGTTCCTCTTCACGCTCGGCACGCAGGGCGGCCTCGCGTGCGTTCGCCGCGGCGACCTGGGCACGCCGGTTCGCTTCAGCCTCGATCTCGCGCAACTGGGCCGTACTGGACGCGATGGACTCGCGGGACGTGTTCTCGCCGGTGACCGCCTTGGCTTCCGCGTCGGCAACCTTGATGCGCTGGTCCTGCTCTGCCCGCTTCTGCGCGGCGACCGTTTCGGCGCGGCGCTCGGCGATCGCGATCTCCTGGTTCCGTTGCGATTCGGCTTCGCCGGTCACCGCTTCGGCCTCGAGCGCCGCCACCGCGATACGCTGGCGCTGCTCGGCCTGCTTCTGGCCCTCGACCGCGGCGGCGTTTTCGCGGGCCACGTTCACGGTCTTCTCGCGGACTGCGATGGCTTCGCCGGTCGCACCGTCGCGGACCTGCTCGGCGACCTCGACCTTCGCCCGTTCGATGGCTTCTGCCGCGGCACGCTTGCCGATGGCCGTGATGTAGCCCGATTCATCGGTGATGTCTCGAATGTTCACGTTGATCAGCTCGAGACCGATCTTGTTGATCTCGTTCGCGACGTTCTCGTTGATCAGGCCCATGAACTTCTCGCGGTCTTTGTTGATCTCTTCGATCGACAGGGTCGCGATGACCAGGCGCAGCTGGCCGAGAATGATGTCCTGGGCCTGGTCGCGGACCTGCTGCGTGGTGAGCATCAGGAGGCGCTCGGCCGCGTTGTTCATCAGCACCGGATCCGTCGCGACGCCGACCGTGAACGTCGAGGGCACGTTCACGCGGATGTTGTTCAGCGACAGCGCGCCGTCCAGCGGGATGTCGATGACGATCGGTTCGAGCGAGAGGTACGCGAAGTCCTGGATCAGCGGCACGACGAAGGTGCCACCGCCGTGCAGACACTTCGATGCCCGCTTGCCACCGACCCGGCCGTAGACAACGAGGATTCGGTTCGACGGGCAGCGTTTGTACTGCTTGACGAGGATGATGATGATGAAAAACAGCAGCAGCAGGACGCAGCCGACGATGATGATCGGCACGATCGCATCGTTGATCCCGCCGGACGGTCCGGCCGCGAGAGTGTTCAGCATGAAAGTCTCCTCCGAGAGAAAGCCCGAGCGCTGCGCTGCGCCGGGAGAATGAACGAGATCAGGCCCGGACGACGGTCACGGTCTGGTTGGAATTCACTTTGGTCACACGCACGCGCGTTCCCGCCGGGAGCGGCTCGCCCTCGGTGATCGCCGTGAACGCCCGCTGGCGGTCGCCGATCGTCAAACGGACCCGCCCCGTGCCCCCGGGAGCGACCGAACTCGAGACGGTGCCCTCCGTATTCATGGCGTCACGGATGCTGATGTTCCCCGACGATTCGAGGGCGTAGATCATGCTGAAGCACCAGACCACGAACCATGCGAATACCACGCCGAGCACCGCGCCCACGCCGACCGACTCCGGCACACCGAAGCCGAATGTCCGCATCCCCAACAGCCCGCCCCAGCCGAAGCCCATGGCGAAAGCCGTGATGGTCTGGATCGACAGGAACTTGAACACGGAGGTCGACTCGGCGTGGTCGATGCCCTCCTCCACACTCGGGTCGCCGGCATCGCCGAAGCCGCCGTCGCCCGCGGCGTCGCCGCCGTCGTCGAAGTCCAGCCCGATCAGCGCCAGCACGATCCGGATCGCGAAGAACAGCGTGCCGATCAGCGCGGGAACACTGAACCACGCCGCACCGTTACCGAAGAGAAACTCGCTCATGTCCTGCCCTCCTGAAAAGCCCCGGGGCCTCATTGGGAATCCGAGCGAGTGCATTATGCCCGGTTTCGCGTCCACGATCGTGTCCGATCCTCCTAATTTCAGGACGCGTGAAGCGCGAAACCGGCGTCCCTAGACTCCGAAGCGCCCTTCCGGGTCGCACCAGACACGATTGATCCAACAAAGGAGAGACGATGACCGACCACGAACGAACCCTCGACTCTCAACCCGTTTCCCGCCCGGCAGCCCTGCTCGCCGTCTTCACCCTGGCGATCGGGGCGGCGTTCGGCTTCGTCGCCGCGACGACCACCCAGTCGAACGCCGTTGCCCAGCCGGTCCCGATCCCGACCGACCTGACCGACAGCGAGGCCCGCGTCGTCCAACTCTTCGAGAACGCCTCGCCCAGCGTGGTCTTCGTCGCCACCGAGCAGGACGTGGTCGTCCGCAACGTCTTCGGCGCCTTCCGCGATGTCCGTTCCGGCACCGGATCAGGCTTCGTCTGGGATGAAGACGGGCACATCGTGACCAACTACCACGTCATCCGGGCCGCCTCGCGCGTCAACGTCACCTTCTCTAATGGCCAGACCCGCAAGGCCACCATCGTCGGCACCGCCCCCGACAAGGACCTCGCCGTGCTCCGCGTCGAGCCCGACGGCCTCGAACTCCGACCCACCCCCGTCGGCGACTCCGACCGCCTCCGCGTCGGACAGGCTGTCTTCGCCATCGGAAACCCCTTCGGCCTCGATCAGACGCTCACCACCGGAGTCGTCAGCGCCCTCGGTCGAACCATCGAATCCCTCAACGGGCGCACCATCTTCGACGTCATCCAGACCGACGCCGCCGTCAACCCCGGCAACTCCGGCGGCCCGCTTCTCGACTCCGCCGGTCGCCTCATCGGCGTCAACACCGCCATCCGCTCGCCCAGCGGGGCCAGCGCGGGCATCAGTTTCGCCGTCCCTGCAGACACGGTGCGCCGGATCGTGCCCTCACTGATCCAGACCGGCCGGGTCACCACGCCGACCATCGGCATCCGCTTCCTGCCACAGCGTCAGGCCCGCCAACTCGGCATCGCCCGCGGTGTGCTGGTGCTTGAAGTCGTCGAGGAGGGCCCGGCCTCCGAAGCCGGTCTGCGCCCCACGCTCCGCGCCCCTGACGGCTCGATCACGCTTGGCGACGTGATCATCTCCATCGACGATAAGCCCGTGATCGTCCCAGCCGACCTGCTCAACATCCTCGCGGACTACGAAGTGGGGGACACCGTGACCGTTGAGGTCGCCCGCCCCGACGGCGTGGTCGAACTACAGGTCACGCTCGCCGATCCGATCTGACCGCGTTATCGGTCTCGCCCGATTTCCCACCTTCGCGCTTGCATCGACGCCACGAACCCCGACAATCGGTTTCGTGCCGAACCGGCCGGGAGGTGGTCCCCTTTGGGCGTACAGGACATCAATGCCCGTTTCGACGGTCAGGAGCGACGGCTGTTCATGCAGGCTGTCCTGCGTGATCTCCGCGCGCTCGAGCGCCTCCTCCAGGAGGACCGCATCGAGTCCGGCGTCAACCGCATCGGCGCCGAGCAGGAACTGGTCCTCGTCGGGCGCGACTGGCGACCAGCCCCGCTCTGCGAGGAGATCCTCGAGGAACTCGGCGGCGACCCGCATTTCACCCACGAGCTCGGGCGCTTCAACATCGAGTTCAACCTCGACCCGCTCAGTTTCTCGGGCGACTGCCTCTCCCAGCTCGAGCGCAGCATCACCGAGTTTTTTGACAAGACCCGCTACGCCGCCCACCGCCACGACGCCGAGGCCATGATGGTCGGCATCCTGCCCTCGCTGGAGAAGGACGACCTCACCCTCCGGAACCTGACCGATCGCCCGCGCTACTGGGCCCTCAACGACGCCCTGAACACGCTCCGGGGCGGACAGTACGAACTCCGCATCAAGGGGCGCGACGAGCTCATCGTCAACCACGACTCGATGATGCTCGAGGCCTGCAACACCAGCTTCCAGGTCCACTTCCAGGTCAGCCCGCAGGACTTCGCGATCAAGTACAACGCCGCCCAGGCCGTCGCCGGCCCGGTCATGGCCGCCGCCGCCAACTCGCCGCTGCTCTTCGGCAAGCGCCTGTGGCAGGAGACCCGCATCGCGCTGTTCCAGCAGTCGGTCGACACGCGCAAGGTCGGTTCCGACATCCGGGATTTCCCACCTCGCGTGTCCTTCGGGCACGGCTGGGTCCGTGAGAGCGTGCTCGAGATCTTCAAAGAGGACCTCGCGCGCTTCAAGCCGCTGTTCTCCACCGAGGCCGATGAGGACCCGATGCAGGTCATCGAGCGGGGCGAAGCACCCAATCTCCGATGCCTCATGCTCCACAACGGCACCGTCTACCGCTGGAACCGCGCCTGCTACGGCACCGCCATGGGCGCCGACGGCAAGCGCCACGCCCACATCCGAATCGAGAACCGCATCCTCCCCTCCGGCCCCACGCCGATGGACGAGGTCGCCAACGCCGCGTTCTGGTTCGGGCTGATGCGCGCCGTGGTCGACGAGCAGGGCAACATGGCCGACCACATGCCCTTCGACGACGCCGCGTCGAACTTCGTCGAAGCCGCGACCCACGGCCTCGATGCCCAGTTCAACTGGCCCGGCATGGGCCAGGTCCCGGCGCGCGAACTCATCGCCCTCCGCCTGCTCCCCATGGCCCGACGCGGCCTGCAGTCGGCGAACATCGACGCCGACGATATAGACCGCTACCTCGACATCATCGAGCAGCGTGTCGGCTCCGGACGCACCGGCGCCCGCTGGATGCTCGACTCGGTCGCACGCCTCAACGGCACCGGCACCCGCGCCGAGCGCATGGCGGTGCTCTCCGAGGCCATCAGCATCAACCAGGTCGCCGGTCGCCCCGTCCACGAGTGGCCCTCGATCAGCACGGACCAGACCGCGCCACGCTCCAGCAACATGCGCAGCGTCGGCCAGATCATGACCACCGACCTGTTCACCGTGCACGAGTCCGACGTCATCGACTTCGCCGCCTCGCTCATGGACTGGCAGCACGTGCGCCATATCCCCGTCGAGGACGACGACCACAACCTCGTCGGCCTCGTTTCCCACCGCGCCGTTCTGCGCCACTTGGCCCGCCTGAACTCCGACGGACGCCCCGAGTCGGTCCCCGTCAGCGCCATCATGTCGACCGACGTCATCACGGTCACCCCCTCCACGCCAACCGTCGAGGCCATCGGGCTCATGCAGAGCCACTCGATCAGTTGCCTGCCCGTCCAGCGCGACGGCAAACTCGTCGGCATCCTCACCGAGCACGACATCGTCCTGCTCGCCGAACCGCTGCTGCGACGGTTCCTGACCGACGAACCCCCGTCCGATCCGCTCACCGAACTGACGGCCGAATAACTCCCGTCGACCCTCCTCCAGGCCGACCGTGATACGATCCCCCGTCCCCCTCCCGACGGGACAGGACCGTGATCCCCATCGAACAGGTGCCCATCCCGACCACCCCGCCCGAACCCCAGCCCGCCCTCGACCGGCTGGCGACGTCATCGCTTCACGCGATCGAGCGCGTTATCGGACGCATCGGCGGGCCCGCGGCCGAACACGAAACACCGCCCGGACCGACCGTCATCGTCGTCGCGGGCCAGCACGGCAACGAGCCCAGCGGCGTGCACGCCGCCGTCCGCGTGCTCCCGTCGCTCAGGACCGC